>CAYFVC010000072.1:0-11321 GCA_964346665.1 uncultured archaeon | reverse complement strand
AAATAAATAATACAATTAATAAATGTATCATTAAACAAATTAAAATAACCTGGGCCGGTGGTCTAGTGGTTACTTCGCAACCCAACTTGCGTTGCGGGGGCATAAATGACGCCGCCCTTACAAGGCGGAGGTCGCCAGTTCAAAACACGGACAGCATTTCAATTTGCCGTTTGATCCCGGAAGGGGTCTTTCCGTGTGGTTGTCTGGCCCGGCCCATATAAATAGAAGCTATCACCAGAACGTATATAAAATATAAATCTAATTTTACAATACTCTCACGTCAGTTTGGGTCGGTTTCATGGCGAAAGAGAAGGTCACGCGCGAGGAGTTGGTTGCGAAGTTTAACGAATTTCTGGAGAAAGTGTACAAGAAGGAATTGACAAAGGCCTCGAATGAGGGAACCCCCCTTGTAATCGAGTTCCAGAAAATCGACAAATTCGATCCCGATCTTTCAGATATGCTTCTGAAGAATCCGAAAGGATTGTTCGAAATAGGTTACGAAGCGCTGGACCAGCTGGAACTCCCAAATCCTGTCAAGCTGAGGTTCAAAGGAACCGATTCTGTGAACATCCGCGACCTCCGTTCAAAACACATCGGGAAATTCGTCTGCGTGGAAGGAATCGTGAGACGTGCGAGTGAAATACGCCCAGAGATTACCGAAACTATCTGGGAATGCCCTGACTGCAAAGAGAAGGTAAACCAGCCTAGGAAAACCAACGTGATTTTGAAGCCATTCCAGTGCACGAAATGCGGGAACAGGCAGAACCTTCGACAAGTGGACAAGAAAATGATCGACACGAGATGGATAACCATCGATGAACCTTTCGAGCTGACCGAAGGCGAAAGGCCTTCCCAGCTCAACATCGTTCTTACCGAAGACCTCGTTTCGCCAGAAGGGAGGAGTATGACGGACCCGGGTAACAGGATAAAGATGACAGGGATTTTGAGGGAAATCCCGAAGGGTAAGTACTATTCAGCTAAACTTGATTTCTACCTGGATTCTAATCATGTTGAACCGACCGAGATTGGATGGAGACATGTCGAAATCAGTAAGGAAGACGAAAAGAAGATAAAGGGTTTAGCGAAAGACCCGCTCATTTATGACAAACTCATAGATTCCATCGCTCCTTCGCTTTACGGGATGAAGGAGATAAAGGAATCCATAATTTTACAAATGTTCGGAGGCGTTCCCAGGACGCTCAAGGACAAGACGCATTTCAGGGGGGATATACACATACTGCTGATAGGAGACCCGTCTTCGGGCAAGTCCCAGCTCATGAAACTAGTGCCGCAGATCCTCCCGAGGGGCAAATACGTTTCAGGGAAAGGCGTGACAGGAGCGGGTTTGACCGCGACCGTCACGAAAGACGAGGAGTTCATGGGAGGATGGGTTCTCGAGGCTGGTGCACTCGTCCTCACGAACGGCGGTCTGCTCGCGATTGACGAATTCGAGAAGATGTCGCAGGATGACCAGATAGCGATGCATGAGGCGCTCGAGCAAGGGAGTATCTCTATAGCGAAAGCATCGATAGTAGCAACCTTGCCCGCACAGACTTCCGTCCTTGCAGGAGGTAATCCCAAGTTCTCGAGGTTCGATCCTTATATGCCCATCGCGAAACAGATAACCATCCCTGATACCCTCCTCACCAGGTTCGATCTGAAGTTTGCTTTAAGAGATGTTCCAGAGACGGAGATGGACAAGAAGATAGTTGATCACGTCCTGAAAACCAGGGAAGAGGAGTTCAAGGCGTCCGAGCCCGTGATAGAGCCGGAATTCATCAGGAAATATGTCGCATATTGCAAGAAAAACTGCAATCCTACTCTTACCCCGGACGCTGGGAAAATACTCAGGAGGTTTTACATAAGCACGAGGAAGCGAGCGGAAGGAGGGACCGGTCCTATCCCCATAACCCTCCGTCAGTTCGAGGCTCTCATGCGTTTGTCGGAAGCATCCGCTCGAATCCAATTGAGCGATGTTGTTCGTAAAGAGGATACGCAGAGGGCGATAAGGCTCATGCGCTATTCCCTCAGGCAATTAGGTTTTGATACAGAAACCGGGCAGATAGATATTGACCGAGCGGAAGGGGCGGCTGTAACTTCGAGCGATAGATCGAGAATACGAACTGTCCTAGACATGATCAATGACCTGTCCGAGAAAACAAAGGAAATCCCCATCTCCGAGATTCAAAAACTCGCTAAAAAAGAAGGAATAGAGGAGGTGGACGAGATAATAGAGAAACTTAAGAGAGAGGGTCTCCTTTTCGAGCCTAACCCAGGGTACGTTCAAAAGGTTTAAATTGTTTACCCTCTATTTATATGTTGATATGAGCGAGATAAAATCAAACGTATACGAGAGGGTTTCGAATTCAACAGGTTTGAATCGAGAGGGTTTTATGAAATTATATAATGCGTACATCAAGAAACTGCCTATTTTTACAAAGGGAAAAAGTATCATTCGAAACCGCTGTTAAAAAACTAGCTTCTTTAGAAATAGAGCAGCAGCAGTTTCATCTACCAGATTACTTTTAATAAAATTTTGATTTAGGAACAAATTTATACGCCCTTGACCAATAATTTCTTATGAACTGCCCGAAGTGTAATGGGGGATCGTACATTTCAGAGGAGGAAGCGATAAAGGTTCTGGAGACCACAACTCCGATCAAGATCATAATGAGAGTAACGTTTGTGTGCAGATCGTGCAACGAGAGGTTTTCGAGGATTTTCTGTGAGGATGTGGAAGCCCGAAAGCGCCCGCAAGAGTGGCAATCTTCGCCTGGGATGCCTACAAGCGAGTACGCTGTCAGGCCAGGGGTGTCCACTACAGGAGAAACGAAAGAACCCGCAGAGAGACTGAGATTCCTGGATAACATTTAAGAAGGCAACGACTTCGTAATTACCTTTAGCTATTCTTGAAATTTTTATTTTATACTTACAGCCACATGTTATTGTAAGCCCGTTTCCATGCATCTATTCCCTTTTCAAGTTTTCCGAGATTTAAGCCACCGGATTTGTCTTCTTTTTTCCCATTTCCTAAAGGCAATGTAATAGGGTGAGGGGTTGAACCGTCTCCAATTTCGTAACACCATTTGTTACCTATTTTGCATGCATAAAGTCCAACACCTTTAAGGTATACCCTATTTCCTACATCGAAATCCTCTAATGACGGGAATTTATCTGGGCCTCTTCCATTAATCGCCATATAACACTCCTCCTTCAAATTGAAATTTTGGATCATTCAATATTTACGATCTCTCGTTATCTTACCATTTATTATTGCCATACCACCTGCGAGGGGAATGTAAGGGACGTTTTCGACCTTCCCGGGTTCAGGTTCGTATTTCCAAAGATTATCAATCTCACTCCGGAATATCTTTTGTCCGTCCCAGCCCACTCCGGTTTCCTCGAGGAATTCGGCAGTCATTGGTGGTTTATCTGACATATCCTCTAACCTCTTGCATGAAATCTTTATAGAAGGGAATTTTTCGCTTGGAACGACCCACCTATATTTTGTTTGGAATCATTTAAATAGCTTTCCCTATATCGATTTCTATAGAAAAGGCTGAATTTGTTTTTGCCACCGATCTTCCCTGAGCTAAGGGAGAGATTCAAAAAAGAAACCCATCAATAATTGGTTGAGGGGTTTTAAATTGATTTCTATTCTCTAAAAAATATTTTCCATTTCTATTCCACTTGTATGTCAATGCAGAATTTAATGATCTTGGGCTTGTACTCGGAAACCTTGTGAATTTTCATGGATTTCGCTTTTCTCTTTTCCGCTTTGAAATCGACTTCCACGATCTCCTTGATTTCCTCCAAGGCGTCTTCCGAGGACCAGAAGTAATAGTGTATGTGTCCTCCTTTATTTTTTAGGCAGCTCGTCGCTAGCTTTAGGTATTCGTACGCTCCCTTAGGCAAAGGCATCACCACCCTATCGCATTTCCCGAAATATTTCGTGCATTCTGTTTCCACGTCTCCTAATATTGGGATTACCTTGCTGCCTAGTTTGTTGATCCTGACGTTCTCCACCAGGTACTTGTAGGCGTCGGGGTTAATCTCGATGGCGTACACCTTCTTAACCCTGGGCTGGCGCTTCGCTATGGCGAGGGCGTAGGGTCCGGCTCCCGCAAACATGACCATAACCGTTTCGTTCGATTTGACCTGTCTCGCTATTCTCTGGCGTTCGGTCCCTTCCCTCGGGGAGAAGTAGACCTTTCGAACATCCAAGCGTATTCGAAACCCGTGTTCCTTGTGCTCGGTTTCCTTCTCCTCTCCGTAAATCAGTTTGAGGTCCCGTAAGCGATAGATTCCTTCTCTCTCGCTCTCCTTTCTGTAAACCGTTCGTATGTTGGGGTGTATTTCACGTAAAGCGTCCACGATATCCATTTCCCTATGCGAAAGCTCGTCAGGAATTTCGAGTATCGCGACATCCCCTATTATGTCGAAAGAGCCTTTCGCGTGCTCGATCTCACTCTCCTTGAAACGCTTTTCAAGAATTTCCCTGAGTCTCATATATTAATAGTATACAGGCCGCTATAAAAAATTTCAGCGAGATTGAATTATTAAAGCCTGAATAAAATATCATTTTGAGGGCGTGGTATGTTCGAATTCGAAGGTGATATTGAACTCGAAGCAATCAGCGATTTGTTCCTGAAGGAGCTCGAAAAGATCGGGGATATGCTGGAGGAGGTTTCATACGAAACGGAAGGGGAGGACGAGGAAGGGAAAGAATACAGGGAAGTTTATGGAGGGGCAAAAGAGGATATAAAGGAATATCAAGAGAAGTTCAAGGAATACGTGGAGAGGATAAAGGAGGGTCTGGAAAAAATTTACATGGACATGGAAAGGAACAAAGAAAACGAAGGGATTGAACCCAAAATGAAAAGCCCGTGGGAGAGGGGGCATAAGCTTGGGTGTGGTTGTCCTGGATGTACAGCGTATCGGGAATTCCACGGGATAAAGCTGAACGAGAGCCGGAACAACCAAAACCTGCGGATGAAACCCGATCTCATGCTCGCAAAAAACACATCAGAAAAGAAAAAATACAACGAGGAAACGGATTCGAAACCCTGCGGGGGAAGGCTTTACAACTTTTTCCACGGAGGGGAGGCGGAACTGAAAACCGTTTTTGGCAGCTACACAAAGAGATTTGATTTCAGAACGATGGGATATTAATTAATAAAATCACCATACTAATTACTAGTGATATCCATGCTAGAGCTGAGATTCGATCCTAAAAAGGGAGTATACGCGGAAGAAATCGAAACAGTTGAAAAACTAGCGAGAGATTTCTTCGGGGATCGAGAGAAGAAGAAGATTTTCCTGCTACCTGAGGAGGCCATGTACCTCATGCTCTTTAGGAATGCTGTTGTTCTCGACAAGAAAGAGAAGGAAGTGAATTTCAACAAACTGGCGAAACACTTCATCAAGAAGGAGCCGAGACTGTTCATAAGGTATAACGCTTACAGAGACTGGAGGGACAGAGGTCTGGTTATAAGGAGGTTCATTCGAAATATTCAAGGTAAGCATTCGAAGAAAACGTACAAGAAATACCCTTCCCAGAAAGTGAAATTCGGGGGAATGAAGGCTAAAGCGTACTGGTATCCTGATTCATTGTTTTCGATACTGGATAAAGATAGCGTGGGGAGAAACCTCTTCGAGAAGTACTGGATAGGGCAGTTCGGGGTTTACAAGCAGGAAAGAGGGAAACAATCGAAATTGGATTTCTTTGAGACTATATTCCTCGGGAAACATTTCGGAATAGAGATCGTCAACAACGAAACGGGAAAGAAAATGAATCAGAAAGAGGTCGTTAAAGAGGTCGTGAGTAAACGGGAGTACGCGAAGCAATTGTATGAGATATACGAGGACTGGAGGATGAAGGGGTACGTGGTTAAAACCGGATTCAAGTTTGGATCGCACTTTCGAATATATTTCCCCGGAGCTTCCCCTGTAAAGGAAGACAAATGGATACACTCTAAGCACGTTCTCCACGTTTTCCCGAAACAGCAAAAGCTTCTCATTTCAGAATGGTCGCGTGCTGTTCGCGTTGCGCACGGTGTGAAGAAAACGTTCATCCTAGGGATACCGGAATTGAAAAAGAAGGATTACATAGACTTCCCTGTGGATTTCGTGGCGTACAGGAGGAAGAAAGGTAAAGGTGTATGGGTTCGCGAGACCCCCAAAGATAAACCGAGGTACATGCTGGTTTCTGTTTCGGAGGACGAACATATAGGAGGGATAGAGCTTGCTTCCCTCTTGAACAAGGCGAAGGAAAACGGTCTGAACCTTCTGTTATCGATCACAGATCGTGAAACTTCAATAACTTATTACGAGCTGAAAAAGATCATCCTTCCGAAATCAAAATACGATTATTACGAGATAGAGTGGTTCAAACCTTAACTACTGCTCAATAAATAATTTATAAGTGTAATGTAATTAATAAACATGGTAGTATTAAAAGAAATCGGAAGTCAAGTCGGTAATCAAATAATATACTTAGCCCACAAACCAAAAGAAGTTATACGTGGTGAACTTTACAGATCCGGTCAGCTCCCACCAGATAAATTCTATGATTTTTGCGAAAATAACGGAATAAAAAGCGTTTTCAATCTGAGGGGGGAAAATCCAGGGAAGAAATGGTTTGAAGAAGAAAGGGAAATCTGCGAAAATCTAAAAATCGATCTCTACAATATCAAATTTTCTAGTAAACTTAATTTGAAAAATGAGGAAGATCGTGAAAAGATAGTAGAATTCCTTTCGCTTTCAGATCATTGTCGAGACAGAAAGCTCTTTCATTGTGAAGGGGGCGTACATCGTACTGGTGTAGCCACTTCTTTTTACCTTTTAAGAAGAGGTTACCCGTTGGAAGAGGCTGAAAAACAGATATCAATTAAATACGGATATTTGAGACGAAAACGCCCAGATCTGTCCGAATTCCTAAAGTCTCTAAAAAAGGGGGAGTTGGCAATACAGGAGTTAGTAAAAATTTCAGAGCATATGGACACCGCAAATGTTATTTAGAGTAGATTTTTCATTCCCTTCTCATGCCCTGCCCCTATCACGCACACTATTTTATTGAATTTCCTAGCGAGGACTTTGAGGTTCCTTACCATGATCACATTTCTTTCGCCCACAAGAACACTGTAAAATCCGGGGAGTTCTTTCTCTAAATAGCTCATTGCCTGTTCGATCATTTTTTTCGGAGGCACTCGGTTGAGATCGAACTTTTGTTTTTTTCCGAATGGAATTGCAAGACCTAAAACACCCATTATTAGGATTTTGAAAATCTTGAGTTTCTCGGAAAGAGGGATCTTCCTTATTTTGGAAAGTGTGATCTCTATTGGTTGGTCTATAAGCGCGACACTTGTGCCCCTTTCTCTCGCGATCCTCACCGCTTCCATCATTTCAGATCCCGGGAGTATTCCTGTCTTCTTCCCGAAGTAATTCTGGAATTTCTTGAGGATCCAATAAAGAAGAAAAGCGGGAAGGCCCAAGATTCTTATCAAGTCTAGTGTACTTTCATTTCCCTGTTCTTTGAGATAGTGATATCTGTTTATATCGATTTCGACCGCTACGCAATCCGGATTTTCGTTTTCTATCGTGTGCCTAACGTTTTCCAGGCTTTCCCTCGCGATGTGCGAAGTCGGGACGAGAATTATTTTCGGCATAATATATAAAACCCTTCGTAAATTAATATTATGAAATTCAGGTTGGGAAGGGATATCATAACTAGGAGGAAAAAAGAGGAACACGAACATCACACTCCCGTAACCAAGCCGACTGATTCTGAGATATCGGTTTTTGAAAGGCATTTAGAAAGGGTGGCTAATGAAAAAGAACCGAGGATCATGATAATAGGCTCAAGCCCTGAACTGCGAAACCTAACAGCGAGAAAGAAACTCAAAACTACTGTTGTTGCTAATGACCTTGAGGTCATAGAGAGAACCTCGAAACTCATGAAAAGGAGGAACGAAAACGAACAGTGGTTGGAGGGTGAAATAATTTCGCTTCCCTTAAAGAAAAACAGCTTCGATGTGATTTTCGGGGACCACATAATCTCGAACGTTCCGCCCTTTAACAGCGAGAAATTTTACAAGAGGATAAAGGAGATTTTGAAAAGGAAGGGCTTCGCTGTTATACGATCGGTGGTTTTCGGTGAAACAGGGGAAACCTTGGAAAGGAAAATCTCGAAATATCTCACGATAGTGGAAAAGGAATTCGGAAAACAGGGAATCTTTTCCGAACACTTCCCAATTTACTTCATGAGGCCTAAATGATAATTAAAGGAGGGGGAAAATGTATGGGGTTTTTGAGGAGATCAAAAAACAGACCCTTACGTTAATGACAGCGGCTCTCGGTTTCGTGGCGGCGCTTGTCTGGAAGGATGCGATTTCTGCATGGTTGGCTCCGTTGTACAAAAGTGCGGAAGGAGCAACGAGTCTTACTATCGCAGCATTTGTGGTAACTATCGTTGTCGTCATAGTGACAATAGTGCTAGCGAAATTGCTCGCACCCAAAGAAGCAAAAGAGGGTTAAAACTTAATATTGTGATTGCCTAAAGAATAATCTATGGGCAGGTTGACCTGGATTCTGATAGCCTTGAACGTGGTAGTTTTCGAATTAGTTTTCTCCATGCCCGAGGCTTTGCTTAAGCAAACTTTCGATGTGCTCTCGTTTTCTTCGCCCCAGTTGTTCCAGGTGTGGAGGTTGTTCACTTCGCTATTCCTCCATGCTAGCGCATCGCATCTCTTCTTCAACATGCTTGGCCTGTATTTCTTCGGGAAGGTTCTGGAGGAGGAGGTGGATCCTAAAAAATTCCTTTTGATCTACTTTCTTTCCGGAATCGTGGGGAACCTTGTATACGGATTCACTTCCGCGACGCCAGTTGTTGGCGCATCTGGATGTGTTTTCGGGTTAATGGGTTTTGCGATGCTGATGAAGCCGAAAAAGATGATAAATTTCTACATGTTCCCGCTTCCGCTCGGTGTGATAGCGGTGTTGTACGCTGTTGTCGAAACGCTCCTCGTTTACTTTGGAGAGTTTGCTTCCGGTGTCGCGCACATAGCGCATGTTGCAGGTCTTATTGTGGGAGTTTTGTTCGCTTTTAGGATAGATAAGAAAAGAGCTGGAAAGGGCTTACTGTGGCTGATTTTGTTTTTAGCGATCCTAATACTTTTAGGGCCGATTCTTGGACTGATAATAGTTATAGGGAATCTCATTCTCGGGGCGTTCGACCTTATCGTGGGATTCGTTCTTTACGGGCTGGCGAAGTTGATTGGATTGGTTTTGTGGTAGGATTAAAACCAATTTATTAAACTCCAACAAATATTAATCATGCCAAGAATAAAGAGCAGGTTTTGTGCGGAAGACGTTCCACCAGGGAAGGTCATAGACACGTTGGCGAAACGTATTCTTGTTGATGGATTTCACATAGTTGTGGATCTCGAACGCTCGAAAGGTTCGTACATGATCGATGCAAGGAACGGGAGGAAATATCTGGACATGTATTCTTATTTTTCGACCCTCCCGATCGGCCACAACCACCCTAAAATGAGGGAAAAGGATTTCCTCCGTGAGCTGAGAGCTGCCGCTTTAGAGAACCCAGCAAATTCGGATGTGTATACGGAAGAATACGCCCATTTTGTCAGGGTCTTCAGCCAATTAGCGAAACCGAAATTCATGCACCATCTCTTTTTCATAGCCGGAGGATCACTTGCTGTGGAGAACGCCTTGAAGACGGCTATGGACTGGAAGATCAGAAAGAATTTTTCGAAAGGAGCGAAAAAGGAGATTGGAAAAAGGGTTATACACTTCAAGGAGGCGTTTCACGGGAGAAGCGGATACACGCTTTCGCTCACGAACACCGCGGATACGAAAATAAAATATTTCCCAAAGTTCAAGTGGCCCAGAGTTTTGAACCCAAAGTTACGTTTCCCTGTTACTGAAAAGGTGATAAAGGAAGTGGAAAGGAATGAAAAAAAATCACTTTCCCAGATAAATTCCGCTTTGAGGAAATATCCTAAAAGAATAGCATGCCTGATTATAGAACCCATACAGGGGGAAGGAGGGGATAATCACTTCCGTAAGGAGTTCTTGCAAGCTCTCGAAAAAGTGTGCAAGGAAAATGATATAATGTACGTTCTGGACGAGGTACAAACTGGATTCGGGGCGACGGGGAAGATGTGGGCTTTCGAGCATTTCGGCATCAAACCCGACATAATCGCGTTCGGGAAGAAAAGCCAGATATGCGGGATCATGGCCTCCAAAAAAGTGGAAGAAGTCAAAAATAATGTTTTTCACGTATCCAGTAGGATAAACTCCACGTGGGGAGGGAACCTCGTGGACATGGTGAGGAGCAAGAGATACCTTGAGATCATAATGGAAGATAATCTCCTTCAGAATGCGGACAAGATGGGGGTATATTTCGTGAAAAGGCTGTGGGAGCTAGCGGAAAAACATAAGGAAGTATCGAACGTTCGCGGTCGCGGGTGTTTCGTAGCAATGGAAATGCCTAGCAGGAAACAAAGGGATTCGTTCCGTATGAGGTGCTGGAAAAACGGTTTGGCTGTTCTTGCCTCATGGCCGAAGTCCATACGCTTCCGTCCACCTCTAACAGTGAACGAGGAGGAAATAGACGAGGCGATCGAGAAACTAGAGAGATCATTCAGAAGGTGAAGTTTTTTTCTTTCCAAATTTTTTGACAATAAAAACAATTACGCATGCCAACAAATACCAGTATAGAGCATTAACAGGTATTCCGAGGAACCTTAAATAAGGGTGAATGTAGTACATGTAATATGTCACTATCATTCCCGGATAATTAAGGGCGTATATCAAAACTACTATGGGATTGGTTTCGACTGGGTTTGCTTCGTAAACCCTGAAAGCTAATGCCTGTATCGCAAAAAATATTATCAAGATCAGAATTTTAAATTTGTCAAGTCCTAGGAATTCGCCCAATTTCATAATCACTCAGCCGGTTGCTCAACTTGTTCCACCTCGGCGTACATTTCTTCTTCCACTGGCTTTTTGGGTTTAGGGGTTGGAGATCTCTTAGGTTTCTCCTCCTTTCCCATTTCTTGGACTCTCTTGGAACTCATTATGCCGGCGACAACGGTTGAGAACAGTACGGAGAAAAGGATAATAAGGAATATTATGTTCACCATCTGGTTTCCAACTCCAGGGGCTCCTATGCCTGTCAAAACAGTCGCCACTACAGGAGCCATTGCTGCTGCTGCGAGACCTCTTGGAGCCACAAAGCTCATAAGTATCAGGTCTTTTTTATCGAACTTTTTCCTTTCTTTCCCGAGGGTGGGTATTAA
>CAYFVC010000071.1:0-9756 GCA_964346665.1 uncultured archaeon | reverse complement strand
CCATGCAAATTCTTCGGGGTCTTCCATAGAGAACTTTGTGGAGAGAATCATGGTTTCCTTGTTACCGTCCCATACTATGGCAGCCTTCTGGGAGGGAGAGAAAACATACGTTTCATACGGAATGAAAATACAGCCGTCAGCAATTGCCAATTGAGACTGAAAAACAAAGGCGAGAATCAAAATGAAAAGAAACAAAAATCTTTTCATGTTTAATAATTGGTTTAATTTAGCTTTAAATCCCTGCCTCCAAGATAACAAGCGAAGCTGTAAATAATTACCTGTAATAGCTCTTCCATCCTTCATTTGGGAAGCTTTCAGGACACGATCCTGTTTCGCTTCTGAACACCTTCATCTCCATATCCGAGATCACTTCGAAATATATATATCCTTCACCCGGGCTTGGAGGCATTGCCTGGTAGCAGTGCGAATCCGTTATTTCTGCCGGATCTTTGTATGTAGGATTGTCACGGTAGACCCAGATGTTCGGTTCATCAATTATTCCTATTGTTATCCTTTCGCCGTCATCCACTATGGGCATGGGGCTTCCGTACAGTCCCTGCTTGTCCGTGTCGTGCACGCCCCTCACGGGAACTTCGTCAAGGAACCACATCCCCTCAACTGCTCCCAGCACGTCTCTTTCCACGGTGCCGCAGTCCCTGTTGTGCAGGAGGGTTCCGCCACCGCCACCGAAAAGATCGTAATACGCATCCTTCATTTCACCCGTGTAAAGGTCATACGGACACATTACCTGAAGCAGATTCGATCCGTACTTTTCATAACGTTCCTGATTCGGGAACTTGTTGGTTATCTTATCACTTTCAACAATTATGTCGAATGCGGCTACTCCTGTATTGGGTATGTAATATCCTATGAGTTCCCCTGCTTTCAATTCAATTCTTTCTATCTGAATGCCTGCGCTTGAACTGCTGAGTTCCGGCATGATTCCGGCTATTTTGGGCGACATTTCTTTCAGGTGAGCGAATGAAAGCCTGTATCCGCAACCGAGATCGAATGTTATGGCGTAATCCGGAAGGTTCTCTTCCCCGGGCTCGCTGCCTCCGGTGTAGTAGCTTCCGAAATATGTTACGGCATCGGCAGGAGCGTAAACAGGAATCTTCTCGTTGTCGTATTCTTCCTTTATGGAGACATAAGATCTCCCGACCAGTATCTTACCGCTTCCGTGGACCACACCTATTGGTTGAACGTGGTTTACTTTCTCGGGTTCAACGAAATAATGGGTGAAAACCGGGGCATCGCATTCTTCGGTTTCCTCTTGTATATAGTCTTCTGTATCATTGACGCCTTCGGGCGGCTCCTGGGCAGGCGGCCTTGAGACATTTTGGTACCAGTCCCGGTCGAAGCCCATTCTGAGGCAGAACTCCTCGGTCTGGCAGGATATGGAGCTGCACGCCTCGCAAGGAGGGCACACCACGCAGGGGTCAGGGCATTCCTCGGGAGAGAAGGACCGGCAGTAATCAAGGTCCTGCTGCACGCATCCGCTCACAAGAACTAGGAGGGCAATAAGGATAAGAAGTTTCTTCATGCTTATTATTTGGTTTTGCTCTGGTTTAAAATCCTTACACATTTTCAGTTTCAAAATCAAGTTCCCAGTCAGGACAAAGCTCTGCGATTTTTTTTAGGTGTTTCGGGTCAATAGACATTTCATAATCAGTGCTTGTTCCGAAAAAGGAGGCCTTTTTTGTTTCACCGGTTTCCAAATTTACCCTTGACATCCCCATTCCTGTTACTTCGTAATCTTCACCCTTAGTTGCAGCCAAAGGATAACCTGTTATATCCTTTTTCGTGTCAATTTTTTTTAGGTTGAGTGAATAAAGAAAAGATAAAAGAATGCCGGAGTGGTTAGAATATTGAGACTTTGAGTATACTAGAAAGGGATCGCCTTTGTAGTACAGCTGTACGACCTTGTATTTCCCGTTATCTTCAGGCCAATTAACCCTTTTCAATTCTTTTTCCTTGCCCATTTAACGATATTTAACAGAAAATTTTAAATCCTTATACTCCACAGCCGTCCAGGTTATTTCAGTCCCTTCAGCACTTCTCGAACTTCCTGCCGTATTTGATTCCCCAGTGCGCCCATGCAGATCCCATTATGCCTATGAATATCAGAATAGCTGCAAGTAGCACTGCGAGGTTCTGGTATATCGTGAAGGCGTCTGCGTAGAAGAACAGCCACAGCACCAGAAACACTATGAGGGCGAAGAAGGTTATTATCGTGAGTGATACCCTCCAGGCAAAGCCCGGCGTTTCCTCCGGACTTTCGTATTCCTTTTCCTTTGTCTCTTTTTCCTTCGGCATTTTCCACCCCTTTGATTTAATTCATTATAATTGTTTTCGCATTATTTATATGTGATTTGCCCCGACAATTATGAGGGGTGCGGGGCCCTGAAAGACCCCGCTTGGGTTTGGGTGCTTTTATTTACTAAAGTCGGTGTTTGCATTTTTGAAAAATTATAACACTGTTATATATAAAACCATCGGTTCGGAATTCAAACTTATTTTGGTTTAAAATTCTTGTGTTTGAGCTCGAAAAAATCCTAATCCTTCTATATCATCTCTCGTTACAAAATCCTGAACTCCTCTACACTCAATCGAGAGCATTCTTATTACTTCCAGAGTATCGTCTGTTGAGACCGTTACAGTCTCGATATCCAGAGAGTTTATTTTTAAATTTTTGAATTCGACTGA
Organism: uncultured archaeon; assembly: GCA_964346665.1. Lineage (GTDB taxonomy): Archaea > Aenigmatarchaeota > Aenigmatarchaeia > QMZP01 > QMZT01 > JAZGEG01. The sequence continues at coordinate 7,050 of CAYFVC010000071.1, read as the reverse complement.
TTTGGTGGAACCATTCTCGTATTCTAGCCATAGTACGAAACCTTCCAAGTTAACATCCCCCGTGTTGAACAACGCAATCGTAAGTTCGTTTGTAACAGAGTCATAATATCCCCTTTGGATTTGAGCCATAGCCCCTCTGCAAAAATAAAGTTCTTCCCTGATTTCCATGGTTCTTGATAGAGTCATTATTCCGAACAATAAACCTGCTATAAAACTTATTATTAAAAAACTGACAACTGTAAGCCCTATGCTTACTATGAGAATGAGAATCGCTTTCTCGTTGTCCTTTTTCCTGTTGAATGCCCAGGCTACCACACCGCCAAGAAAACCGAAAAAAATTGGAAGAAGCCACCACCAGCCAGATACCTTTCTTTTGTTTTTCAGGGGCTTCATACTTTAACCTCACTTAAAGGTTTTAAAAACTCCCAAATTCTTGACTTTCGTGCTAAACCCGTTATTATTTGGATGGTGTCGTTACCTTTTGTAGAAGGCCTCTTCCAGGGAGTCCTCGGGTTTCGGGTGATCGGTGAAAAGGTCGTAGGCTATTTTCCCCGCAATGCCCGCTCCTACGCTGTATTTCATGCTTCCGAGCAGGCTGTCCGAGGAGATGCTTTTCCTACCCATGTTGGCCGCTGCGCCTGCTGCAGCAGAACCCAGAATCTTCTTCAAACCCATATCACCAGTCCTCCTCAAAGGTTGTTATCCCGCCGTCGTAGTTGAATACCTTTTTATGACCGTCCTCCTCTATGGTCACCTTTTTTACATAGGAGAGCGGTATTTTGGTCGCCTTTTTCCCGTCTCTGCTTGTTCCCAAGCCAAAAATCCTGTCTTTGTCTGTTTTGGACTGATCCACTATAAGATTGCTTCCTTCCACTCTCACGTCAACTGTGTCTTCGCTGTAACTCCCTATCAGTCTCCTTATGGGGTCGATCTCCCTGTGATCGGAGTACTTCAGAGAACTTCCATCCTTCAGTTCTATCGAAACGTTTTTTCTGTTAACCATGATAAGAGCAGCGAAAAACGTCGGAAATACCTGACGTTCAAAAAAATACAACCAAAAGGTTTAAAAATTCTAAATCCTTCGTATATAACATGGGAATGGATATTGTTATTCCTATGCTGGAAGGAAAGAAGAACCTGAGAGAGTTCGTAATAAACTTCCTTATAACGGAATATCCTGTTTCTGTCAGGAGGATACACAACGCAGCGAAGAAGAACGGTCTGGAGGTGAGTTATCAGGCCGTGCACAAAATGGTGAAAAAGCTTGTGGAGCAGGAGGTCTTGTCGGGAAGGGGGAAGAAATACCAGCTGAACATGGAATGGGTCAGGAAGGTGAGGGATTTCACCGAGAGGATGGAGTCTTCCCTGGAAAAGGGAGAACCCGTCCTTAGGGATATCATGAAAAGGGAAACCACAAATCTCATTTTCAACAACCCCATGGAGTTCGCGGACTTCATAGTCGAAATACTGGAATTTGGGCAAATTGAAACTTCAAGAACAATTGTAGCCCAGTGGTATCACATGAATTCACCAATGTTTCTTTCAAAGAAGAATTTCGAGAGGCTGAAAAAAATAACATCAAAGAACAGGTTCTATTTCATATGCAATAAAAATAATTTCGTTGACCGGTGGTTAGCAAAATCATGGAAAAATATAAACGTGAAAGTAAGGCTTGGGATCCCCTGCGCGACAAACTGCGATATATTCGTGATAGATGATTTTGTTATTCAGATTTACTGGCCAAAGGATTTGAAAAAAATATGGTACCCTTCGGCCGAGAGCCTCAGAAAAATCATGCCAGCGAATATCGTGAAAATATATCATACCATTTCGCACGGCAAATTCGACGTAAATGTTATCGTAAACAGAAACTTCAAGGTAGCAGAACAGATAAGAAAGGAAACTCTGGAATATTTCTGAAACCCGCTCACCCCCGCACAACCGCTTCAGAATTTGTTTTTCAAGGCCTAGCCTGCTATGTCCGATTCGTCAAAGCGATACTCGCCGATCGGGCAATCAATCCCCGTCACCATTACCCAGGATACTTCCCTGCCTATTAACTCCAGAGGCTCAAAATCACGGAACATTTCAGACATGGTTACATTGGTTACCGTATTTTCCTTGGCATCGAAAGCCCATGCATAGGTCACGACGTCCCCGGCGTATTGCAGGTAAGCGAGGAAGTTAAGGTCAACGTCTCCTGAGTTGTTGACGGAAAGAACCAGTTCATCGGAGGTATCATCATACCTGGCTCCCTCTATGGAGGCATCCGCATACCTGCAAAACTGAGATTTTTTGGTTATCCATGACATGTCAACAGAATCATTCACGCTTTGGCATTGCGGACTAATTACAGTCACTTTTGATACATCTTGGAGGGGATTCGGGCCTACAGCATTAAAACCGATTATATCTTCAGGTATGGTAACTTTCGTGAACGTATCTGCCTTGGCATCGAAAAACCATACGTAGTTGGTTCCAAAATAGTTCAGGACTGCGCCAAACTGCTGGTCGAAATTTCCCCGGTAGTCAACGAACAATTTCATGTTCTTGGATAGAATGTTGATCACGGCCCCTTCAATTGAAACATTCGCGAGCGCGCATTTATCGGCTAATGGAACATGACTACAATTGCCAGTGGAGGGTTCGCAGTAATCGTAGGTGTTCGGGTCGCCGTCGTTGCAGTCCCTCTGCCTGTGCACGCATTCGCCCCTGTCGCAACTATCAAGCGTGCAGGGGTCGTCATCCCCGCATACCATGGTGGCGTAAACACACCCGCCTGTTGTGCGGTCGCAATGACCAAACGTGCAGGGATCGGGATGGCTGCAGTCCTTCGGGACGTGTGCGCATCTTCCGATCGAGCTGTTATAGGAATCGATCGTGCAGGGATCATTATCATCACAATCCGTTATGGGGCAGCCGTCATTGGCTCTCGGTCCCGCCTCGTTTGGACATCCATCCATGTTGTCGTTCAGGCCGTCCCCGTCCGAGTCAGGAACTGAAACCCCGCCAAAGAACGAATACAGGTTGAACAGGAACTGGGCTATCGCGAACCTGAGGGCATTGAAGAATCCAACCCCCTCAAGCCTTATCTTCCCTTCCCTGAACGCATCAAGGAAGGTCATCTCCCCGTCAATGAGGTCTTGTATGGTTTCACTGCTGACGTAAACGTTGAGAGTAGGATCACTTAGCTCGTCCTCCCCCGTTTCAACAAGCTCGTTGTTCTGCGTTATGAGATGTCCCTTGATTTCATCATCCACGAAAATGTTGATCCTCTCGTTACCGATCATGCCCGCTATCGTGGGGTCCTTTATTATCTCCGAGAAAACCTCCCTGAACATCTCAATGTCATATTCGCCTGCGTCAGCTGTTGCGTAAACGGGAAAGAAGGCAAAAGCCAAAAAGAAAGCCAATAATAAAAACAAGCCCGAATCCCTTTTTTCTGTCATTTTTATAATTAGCACTACTCATTAAAATCCTTAACCCGCAAACCGCTCATTTTTTAAATTGGGAATCATGGATAAACTTATGAGGTTATGGATCGTTCATCCCAAGTATCTGGACTGCAAGGGTTTGCTTGCGGTCTGGAGGGAGGGTCTGCTGGCGAGGAAGGTCCTTTCTGGGAAAACGAAAGGGTACAGGAATCACCCGCAGCTGCAGAGATTCAAGACCAAGAAGGACCCTGTCGTTTTTATAGACACCTACCTTTTCCACGTCTGGAGGGAATCAAAAAGGAGATGCTACGATTTCGATAAAGGGAAAATCGGCAGGGAATTCACGAACGAAAAGATAGGGGTTACGGAAGGGGAAATCGCGAACGAATTTGAACACCTCAGGACAAAGGTTAAAAAAAGAGACCCTTCCACATATAAAGAGCTGATTAAAATAAAGAGACCGGAGTCGCACCCGTTATTCGTCGTGAAGGGGGTTGGTGTATGAAAAATCCCGTTTGGGTTTTGGCATTGATTTTGCTGGTTATGCCTTTGGCCGTGCAGGCACACCAGCCCAGGCTGGTTTCCGGAGATGTCGTAATGATCAGAAACCCCGAAGTATCGCAGGCCTTTTACGGGGAACTGACAGGAAAGCACGACCACTACAATATAATAGAGGAAGAGGGATTCGATCTCTATGTCAGTATACTCGTTCCTGACCTTCCCGGCATAGGCAAAGACGTTTCTGTCGCGATCGAGCCGATTGATGAAATTGACAATAATTTCATTTATTTCCTGAACGGGACCGATTTTCAGTGGGAGCGCTATTACGAGGAGTTCGGAGGGGACTGGTATTATCAGGGACCTGATGTTAAGGCAGAGGTCGGGTCAGGTGGTTATGATATTCATGTAATGAGCACGGACAACCTCGGGAAGTACGTTCTCGTTGTGGGGGAGAAGGAGGAATTTCCCTTGGATGAGATAATAAACACGATATTCACTATGCCTTCCCTGAAGCAGGATTTTTTCGAAAAGCCCGCGTACACCGCGTATTTCAATCTGATAGGACTTTTCATATTCGGGCCGGTTATTCTGGTTGTGATAATTGTTGTGCTGGTTTTGCTTTTTTTGGCAAGAAGGAGTAAAGGTAAGAAAAAATAATTTAAAACCCTCATCCCAAAAAAGCAGGGAGAGCTAACACTAAGAGTAAAGGGGTCAAAACTTCTGTGATCATATGCCTATTGCCCTATCGGTCCTCCTATCCAGATTGTGTTTCCCCTGACCCTTGAACTTGCGGATTGTCCTGCATCCCAGGTATGGACGGTTGTCGCGCCCAGCTTGTCGCATTCCTTCTTGGCGTCCTCTATGCATTTTTCAGTGTCGTCCCCGCTCACGTCGAAGCATTCGTCAGGCATGTTCTGCTCGCAGGCGTCCCTCATCTTGTGTATATCTTTTGCTTCAGCCTCTGTGATCTGGACAGAATAGGAGATTATCGGGCCTTCCCAGATGCAGTCTTTTCTGTAGATCTCGTTTCCGTCAATGTCCTTGCAGAAAACTCCTGTCCAGTGGTCTGCCCTGCATTCGCAGAAAACTGTTACCTTTGTCTCCCCTGAGCAGGGTTCTCCTTTCTTCTTGTCGCTTATGTCCTGGCACTCGGTTTCGCCGATGAAGTGGTTCGGAAGCCCGTGGTCGCCCTCATTGATCAAAACGACTTGTTCCTCTTCGGAGGCGACCTCTATTCCGCCCACTTCAATCGTGAACGTTATGTCAAAGAAGCTCTCTGCGGGAAAATACGGCAATTCGAACTCGGGCCTCACGATTATAGGGCTGGTTCCGACAAGCTCAAGCTCAACTATCTCTGTTTCAATAACGTCACCGTCCCTGTCTTTGAGCTCCCCGAGCGTGACTAGGGTCGGTGGCTCTGGTTCCTGTTCCGCTGTATGGTCCACTATTGAAGGGAATGTTACTGAAACGGGCACAGGAAGGCTGATATTTCCTGAAGAATCTGAATTTACAAGCAGTTTTCTGTGTATGAGCGGCGTTATGGAGAATTCCCCATTCCCAATAATGGCATTCACTATCGAACCGCTGAAAAACACAAGGGCCGGAATCATCACAACCAAGAGGATTATGATCACTCCTTTAGATGAAAAAAACCTTTTCATTGTTACCCCAGTTGGAAATTGATGATAAAATTTTTAAGCCTTTATTGTCCCATGAAGATTCAGAAGGCATATAGGCTTCTGTCTATGCATCTCTGCGTTCTGCCTTGTAAAATTCGTTTTCTTTAAGCTCCCCGAATATACATTCAGAGCACCTATCCTGCTGCCTCTTGGTGCAGACAGCACCCTTGTCTGATCCGTTATCGTATATGCTTATTTCGCTGTTCACGTCGTAGACAACACAGGAGAGGTATGTGGAATGATCGTTTAAGCGCATGAGATTTTCGGAATCTATTATTTTTTCTCCGGTGTCTATCTTCCATTTATGCAACACACCTTCTAAAGGTAATATCATAAGAATTAATTTTCCGAAAGATTTTTAAAATCCTTACCCCTGCTCAGACACCTAGACAATTATTTATATGCGAAGGCTTTAAAATCCTTACCCATGCAAACCATGTTCTGACAGGTCAGGAACAGCCTCTGTACTCGGGAAGGCCCGGCTTGTAGGGGCACTCATCGAAGTTATCGCTAATCCCGTCGCCGTCTATATCCGAGGAAAACCCTCCGAAGAAGGAATACACATTGAATAAAAATTGGCTTATCGCGAACCTCAGGGAATTCGCGAACCCAACGCCCTCCAGCCTTATCAGCCCGCTTTGCACCATCTCCGCGAAGGTCATTTCCGCTTCCATGCTCCCGTCCACGAGTTTCTTGTCAACGTGAATGTTCAGGGTGGGATCCTCAAGTTCATCCTCCCCCATGCCCACTATTTCCCCGTTCACCGTTACAAGGTGTCCTTCAAACTCCCCGTCCACGTATATGTTCATCCTTTCGTTCCCTATTAACGAGGAAACCATTGGGAGCTGAATGATTTCCGTGAATGCCAGCTTGAAATGTTCTAGGTATTCCTCCTCCTTCACGCCCTTCTCTTCCTCCTCACGGCCTCCCACGCCGAATATCCCCCTTTCGTACGTCTCAAAGGTCACGGTGTTCGCGGACATGTCAAGCCTTGACCCGGGAACCTGTCTCCACACAGAATATTCCAGATCGTAAAAAAACGCCTTGATTTCCGACTCGATAATTGGATTGTGATTGAGAGGGGAACACTTGACCTGGCCGCCTCCGATTTCCCTGTCCGTGTAGGTCAGCCTCACGGTCACGGGCTTTGCGAACTTTTCCTCTTCCTTTACCTCCCTGAGTTCGAGCAGGTCGATCGTTTTTTCCTCCCCTGTTTCCAGCCTGAAGGCGCTCGCTATGTACCAGTCTCCGGCGATCTCCGTCCTGCCAGGTATCGCCCATGTCAGTATTTTGAAAAGTCTCATCCTCATGGGTTCCGCGAACGTTCCCTCAAGGATACTAACAGACTCGTTCGTGTCCGAGGAGCAGTTCTTCTTGTAGTCGCTGAATATGCAGTCCAATCTCGTTATGGGCCTTCCTATCGAACCGAATGATGA
>CAYFVC010000070.1:0-2228 GCA_964346665.1 uncultured archaeon | reverse complement strand
CATCAGGCAGGTGACAGGTACATAATGAGGCCGACAATTAAAGTTTTGGGTCCGTCTCCAGGGGAAGGAGAAGAGCCTGAAGATGAGACCTGCGTTTCGGAAAACGGGAGCATGAGTATAAGCGAGGCGAGGGAAATAGCTCTGGCGAGCGATTGCGTTGAGAACGGGACTTTGAAGGACACCTCCATGTGCAATGAAGTTACAGGGACTTGGTGGATCGATTTGGACATAGAGAAGGAAGGGTGTAGCCCAGCGTGTGTTGTTGACATCGTGGAAGAGACTTCCGAAATCAATTGGAGATGTACAGGATTGCTACCCTGAACCACTAATATTCCGTGAGAAGGCGATATATAAACCGGCAAATATAATTATAAATAGGTGATGTGATGACCTACTTTGAGGAGAAGCTCGAAAAGATAAAGTCCATGCACACCTCGAACTTTATTTTCTGGGTGTTTGGGAAATTCCTTTTGGGTCTTGGTATCGGAATACTCCTGCCCGTGTATTTCTTCAATTACGGATGGGGTATTGCAGGGTGGTTGATTATAGCTTTCGCGATAATACTCCAGATACCGGCCTTCATTACAACCTTTTATAAGAAAAAGGAAGGATTCAAACACAAACCCAGGGCAATGGAATAGAGCAAAAGTTTGATACAGGTTAGAAGGATACTAGCTTTAAAGATATTCATTGAAAAATAACAGGACTCTTTTTTCGTAATCTTGCCTTTGGGTTTGGTATGCTCCCACGTGAGGTGTATCTTGTACGAGCCAAATCTCTTTCGGGTCTTTCGCTTTGTTGTAAAGGGAGATCGCGTCTTCTGTTTCGACAAGGTTGTCCTGGTCTCCTTGTATTATTAGGAGAGCATTGGGGGTTATATTTTCCGCGTAATTTACGGGGAGGTTTTCATCCATGTTCATCCCCTGAATTTGAGCGAACATCGGGGTCAGATAGGCGAACGGAGGGGGGAAGCGCGAGGCCTTGGAAATGAGTTTGAACCTGTCCGCGAAGGCGGAATCAGCCACCACTGCGCGTATTTCGGGGGTCTGGCCAGCGGTTGTGATTGCTGTCGTTCCACCCATCGAGAAACCCATAACCCCTATGTTTTTTGGGTTGAATCGGTTTTTAGCGTATTCTATCGCTCCCTTCAGGTCGTTGGGTTCGAGCCAGCCCAAGCTAGCGAAGGAACCTTCGCTCTCGCCGTGTGCCCTGAAATCGAAAAGGAGGACATTGTATCCGTTATTGTGGAGTAATTTGGCTGCGAAGAGGACGTTTCCTTTGTTCGCCCCGTGTCCGTGGCATACGATTATTAAGGGGTGGGATTCATTTTTCAGGATGTTCGGGATGAACCAGCCCTTCAGCCGGAGGCCGTCCAGGGATTCGAAAGAAACGGTTTCGTAACCCATTCCGTATTCCGATGGTGTGAGGGTTATTGATCTTCTGGGAGGGTGGACAACAGTGTAGGAATTGATAAGCGAGGATAGTATTATTATGATTAGCACCGCCACTAAGAATATCAGTACTTTATTGAGAATTTCCCGGTATTTTCCGGACCCCATAATGATTGATTGTCCGGGGGTTAAAAATTAAAAATCTTCACTCTATGAACTTCTTATGGAAAATGGAAAAATGCCGATTGGTTACGCGCGGCCTGAAACCTTAGAGGATTTGTCCAAATTAAAAAAGCTCTATCTAGAGGTTGGCTGGGGAGATTCTGATATAAGTACATTGCCTTTAATCTCATTTGGTTATCATGACTGTAATGCTATAGCCCTTTTAAATGGGGAGAAGGCTGGTTTGTGCCATACAGTTCCTGATGGTACTAACATCTTGTCTGATCTCAAAAAAATGGTGGAGGGTTTGAAGGTTCCGGCCAAGGAATTGAAGGCTATTTTGGTGGCCGGTATGGGAATGGAAACCATGGAAAAATATTGTAAAAGACTGCGTATAGAAGTGGTGAATTCATACCAAGGTGATTGGTATTATGATGATAAAGACAGAATGTTGTTTTATTCGAGAGACGTTCTCGTCGTCCCTTCATCAAGAGAAGTGTTAATCTATACCCGTAAAGGAAAGATTCATAGACTATTCGATTCGTTTTTGGACTATTCTTAATTTAAGTCTTATCCAACCCTCATGGAATTTTCTAGTTTTTAAATCAAAGTTCGAATTCTAAATTGAATGAGCGAAGAGGAAGAGTTGAAAGAGGAGGAAGTTTCAGAAGAAGA
>CAYFVC010000069.1:0-31524 GCA_964346665.1 uncultured archaeon | reverse complement strand
CGTCCGTGGGCATATCGACTGCGTTCGTTGCTTCTCCGCCGTCGGCTCGGCTCTTCCTGGACGTGCAGCAGCGTCCAAGGGTGGGGGTGTTCACCCATCAAAGAGCCACGTTAGCTGGGTTAAGTACGGTGTGAGCCAGTACGGTCTATATCTGCTGAAGGTGTTGGTTACCTGAGGGGAAAAAGCACTCAGTACGAAAGGAACAGTGCGTTGTGGCCTCTGGTGTACCGGTTGCGCATACATTGCCGGGTAGCTACGCCATTGAGGATAAGGGCTGAAAGCATTCGAGCACAGGAGCGACAGTTCCTGTAAATCAATTCGCTCGGCTTACCTAAGCCCGAAGCCTCTCCTGAAAATAGGTAACCATCCAGCAAACTGATACGCAAGTATCGGCGCGCTGGGGAAGGTCTTGTAGACGACAAGGTTGATGGAAACGGGGTGTCAGTACCAAGCTTCGGCGAGGTATTCAGCCCACGTTACCCAATACCCTGACAGATCCTAGTTAAAAGGACAACTCGCCTAACCCTTTTACTCAAGAAACAGTATTAGCCCAAGCTATAAACAGATCACCGGTCAAAATATATTTCCGATCTCACTTGCCTTTCTTCTTTTCGGTGGTTCCCGCTTTCTCAAGAAGACCAAACTTTTCCAGCTGCTGGGTTATATCCGAGACTGCCTTCTCGATCTCTTCTTTCGGGACTTTCTTGCCAAGTTTTGAACAAAACTCCTCAACTATATCCTTGCTGTCGTGTTTTCCGTCACACATAGTCCATATAAGGATCACGATCTCGTCAACCTTGTACGCCTTCTTATCTTCGTTCACGAGAAGTAGAGCCCCCTCTTTCGATTTGGCAATGCTACCCTTTTTATTGAATTTAATTATTCGCACCCCCTTACTTTAAATTTGGTAAAGGACGTATTTATATGCGGGTTTGGAAAAAAATCTTCTGGCATGTATATTCCCTAAAATCTATTTTCCCCTACAGAAATGCTTAAAAAACTTACTTTCAATTCTTAATTGAAAGTCCAAGGTCTGGCCGAAAGGTAAGGCTGATAAGCCCCAAGCATCAGGGCCAAGAGCCTTTGTTCAGTCCTGGTCAAAAGGCCTTGACGCTTGTTTTTGTTTTTTAACAATTTAGCAGAAATTCTTTTGAAATAACCTTTTTAAACCCCTAAAACCAAAAAATCTTGTTGAGCTGGGCAGATAGCTTACCCTGAGGCGACTCGGGGAGGTAAGTTCCATACACCTGGATGAAAATCAAGCATGCTATCGAAAGATAGGGTCCGAGAGGACCTGTCCGGACGCAGAAATAAACCTTCGCTTTGGAGCGATGATTCCTAAAAGAAAAGCATGGAAAAAGCGAAAGGGTGAAAGAGTTCGGGCCGTGCGGGTGAAAGCTTCGAAAGGAGCGAGTTAGAAAAATGCTATCGCCTCCTTCGGGGATCAAACCCCGGGAGATGACAGAAAATGGGCTATGCCCAGCACAACACTTATAAATAAAATAATGGTTAATTCTTTATTGATAGCATGCCGAAAAAACCAAAGGCCATGATGCCGCAGTCGACCGCGGGTTTAATCCGTTACTTTGAGGAGTCAGAGGAAGCGATCAAGCTGAAGCCGGAACATGTGATCGGGATAGCGGTCATGATAACGATAATCGTGATTATTCTGAAGTTCATGATTTAGTTAGTGGTTTTTATATAGGTTTCCTTTCTTTTAACCATCCCCGAGTTATTCAGGGAACAAAATTGATTTTTATGTGTTTTCAAGAATCAATATCTCTTTAAATTTGTTCGCAGAGAAATAATTAATATGGGGTTGGATTTCGTCACCAGGGTTAACAACAGGATAACTATGATACACCTTTCTGACTTGGATTCAAACATTTATCTTATAGATGGAGACACCATCATAGATTCGGGGACAGGATCGAATTTTGTTCGCCTCTACGAGATATTCAAGAAGATGGGATTGGATTTCGATAACATAAAGAATATCGTGAACACTCACATGCACTGGGACCATATCGGAGGGAACGGCTTCTTCAAGAACGCGAAAATACATATACACGAGAAAGATTCCGAAGTTCTCGAGAGAGGGAACGGAGAAATGAGCAATGCCCACTACTTCAACGGGAACATGAGACCCATGAAAGTGGAAAAGAAATTGAAAGAAGGAGACGAGGTTTTTGGGTTCAAGGTTTTGCACACCCCAGGGCACACGCCAGGTTCTTTATGCCTGTTCAATTCCAAAGACAAAATTTTGATATCCGGTGACACCATTTTTGCTGACGGTGTGGGGAGAACAGATCTTCAGGGAGGGAGCGAGAAGGAACTGGAGAAATCACTCGAAAAGCTCTTCCCTCTCAAAATCGAAAAAATACTTCCAGGACACGGTGAACCTGTTCTCAAAAGCGGAAACAAAGTGATAAAAAATATCATAAGTTCTGTGGCCGAAGAAGTGTAATTTCGGTGGATTCAGATGTAATCTGCGTCATTCTGATTTTATGGGCCCGACGGGATTCTCGAATAACTTTTCCATTGACGCTTTTGAATAAGCGCAAGCTTCACAACACCCCGAAACGTTTCGTTGTGTAGCGAAATGCTAGCTATCGGAAAAGCTACGCATCGAACCCGCAACCCCCAGATATCTCCAATTCATTAGGCTTTCGCCTTCATAACATCTGAGGTTTCAATCGAAGCAGGTTCCACCTGCTTCATTCGACATTAAGAGTCTGGTGCTCTACCAATTGAGCTACGGGCCCATATTTCGAGAGATGCAGAACAAAGTTCTACATCAATCAATTATATCATATAAATGAGCGGTTATATTTATATGGGTTTTATTTGGTTCTTTCGCTTCTTTCGATCGGTTTCCACTGCCATTTGAATTTCTTTATTTTTTTCGATTCACCGAACCCGCAGGCAGAACACACGCCTTTTGAGGCGTGAAAAGAATGGCGACCGCATCTCCTACACAAAACATGCGTCTTCTTCTGTTTCCTACCAAAACTAGGTGTTCCTTTTGGCATAGTATCAACTTTGGAGGTGTATATTTAAAAACTTTAATTCCTATTTTTCAGGAGAAATCAAGACTATGTTGTCACCTCGTACCAATACCCTTCCCAGTTTCACTGAATTCTCTCCATCAGCGCTCGAAACCTCTGCGTCATCAAGCCATATGTTCAGGTGGGAATCAAAAGCCTTTAACGTTCCTGTTATTTTATCACGGTTCTTTACCTGTATTATTATCCTCTTGTTCTCTGAACTTCCAAGAACATCCAGTGGTCTTTGCTGCATTTTAATACCTCCCTCTCACCCAATTTAAGATCGGGTAAAATTGATAATCTTATTTGAACTTGCTGATTTAAAAGCGTTGCCGTCTATTTAAATATAAAGTTGTTCAATATATAGAATCGGTGTTCATATGGTGAAATGGCATTTACGTTCGAGGAGAACATCAACAGGAAAAAGGCTGAGAAAAATCAGAAAGAAAAGGAAAATGGATAAGGGTAGCGAATTCCTTGAGACAAGAATAGGTAAAAGAAACGTGAAAGCGAAAAGGTCAAGAGGTGGTAACGAGAAATTGAAACTGCTTTCCGTGGAAAAGATAAATGTTGCAGACCCGAAAACGAAAAAGTTTAAAAGGGTCAAGATCCTTTCGGTGGAAAAGAACCCCGCGAACCCTCATTTCGTGAGGAGGAACATAATCACAAAAGGGGCAATCGTTAGGACGGAGATAGGTTCAGTGGAAGTCACATCAAAACCTGGTCAGGACGGGATAGTTAACGGGGTTCTCATAGAGGAGAAGAAATAGTTTATCTCAACTCTATATCGATCTTCACATCTTCTGGTAGCTGGATGCGAACAACCTGGCGGAGCGCACGCTCGTTAGAACCAATATCCATAATCCTTTTGTGAATTCTCATCTCCCACCTGTCGTATGTAGCGTTCCCGTGACCTGTTCCGTCGCCGCAGGGAGTTTTAAGGGTTGTGACCTTGAGTTTTTTAGTTGGCAAAGGTATAGGGCCGCGTGTCGAAACACCATATTTGCTTGCGATTTCCTTGATTTGTCTACAAATTTCATCCAGTTTTTTGTGGTCAGTTCCCGCGAGCTTGATCCTTGCGTACTCCATAATCATCACATTATATATTTAATTTAAAAATTTTACCTCTTTGAACGTTGTTTATATCTTCTTGGGCCTTGTGAACTCCTCGGGGGCTTGTGAGGTTCAGTCCTTCTCGGGTCGTAAACTAACAAATTCCTGTCGTATTCCAGGAATTTCTGTTTCAATTCGCTACCAAACATCTTAACAAGTCCTCTAGCTATGGCTTGCCTTGCAGCGTCAACTTGCCCTAATATTCCTCCTCCCTTTACGTTGACCATGAAATCATGCGATTTCCAGTCCTTCTCCGTTAGCATAAAAGGCTCCTTCAATCTTAGTTTCAAAACCTCATTCTTAAAATTCTCCAGAGGCTCTCCGTTTATCAGGATTTTTCCTGAACCGGGCTTTATGGAAGCTCTCGCCACAGCCTTCTTCCTCTTCCCTGTCGTGAATATTACTTCCACAGCCTTCTTCCTTTCCTTCCCAGTAGCTTTCTTCTTCGGTATTTTCTTCACCCTTGCTTTCTCTTTTTTCTTTACCATCTAACCACCGAATTTTTTAGAGAGATCCTCCAAGTAAACGAATTTGCATTCAGATTTGCTTTTTGCCTTGCTTATAACTTCTGATTCCATATTTTTGAATTCCTCCGGAACCGATTTGTAGACTTTCAATCTTTTGTATGCGTTCCTCCCCCTTGGCTTATGAAAGGGGAGCATACCCCTTATGATCCTTCTCAACATGTTCTCTACTTTTTTGGGATAAAAAGGTCCGTGGTATGGATCGCCCCTCTTGATCTTCTCCCCGAAAAATTTTTCAATAGCCTTCGGGTTTCCGGTAACTAACGCTTTTTCTGCATTCACTATTACGATTTCCTCCCCTTTCAATAGCCTCTTGGCCACAAAAGACGCTAGTCTCCCTACAACACAGTCCTCAGCGTTTACTATTTTCATATTATCCCATTATCCTTACACCCTTACCTTTCGGGTTTTTTTCATAGAGATCTTCGATTGATAAACATTTCCCACCAGATTTCTCGATCTTCTCTTTCGCTTTCCCGGAGAATTTCATTGCAGCTACAACCACTTGCTTTTTTATGCCTCCGCCTCCGAGATCTACACCCGGAACAACAATCGTTTCCTTAGGTTTCGAATTTTTTTCAATCCTTGTGAGGTTGACTTCGAATCTCTTCCTCCTAGGTCTATTCAGGTCTTTAGCTACCGCTTTCCAAACCTTCGCCTTTTTCTCTATCCCTTCCTTATGGAGCTTCTCTATCAGGGGTTTCGAAGATTTATTTCGTAATTTCATTCCAACACCGATAGGATTATCTTTGTGATTATGTATTTAAATATATAATTAATCAAGTAGCAAAACCAGTCTACTTCAATACTTTCCCTGTTTCGACATACCACAAATACAGATCAAGTTCCGCCAAATTCATATCAAGTTTTCTCGCAATCTTTCTCAACAGTTCTTCTATTTCCAAATATTTTATTTTTGTGAGAGTTTTCGGCCTTTCTATTACGTTGTATTTCGCTAGAACATCGATTATGTGGAAATCTACGATCGCGAGGTTTTCAAAACCTATGTTTCGTAAGAAGTGGCTCGCCTCTTTGTATCCGATTCCTTTCACGTTCTTGACAATCCATTCTCTCAATTCGTTTTCATCCTCAAAGGATTTAATTGTTTCTTTTAAAGAATCTTTGTGTTTCCTAATCTCCACAATATATTCCGCCCTCTTATTGGGATATCGGTGACCAAGCTCCCTTAACCTTTTCACCAGTTCCGATTTCGTAAGTGTTAAAAACTCATCTCCGATTTCTTCCTGAATTTTCATGCCCCTTTCTGCTTGGAAGTTCGCGGTCAGGATACAGAAGCAGAGTTCCTTGAATATATCGTTACTTTTTTGTTTTCCGAGGTCTTTGAACTCCCTTATGCGGGAATTCACCAATTTCTTCACTTTTGTTCCCTTCAGTCTACCTGCGCATTCCAGTATTCTTTTCATGTCTGATTATAACGAATTAAATATTAAAAATCAAATTTCAATCCCACTTGTGTTTCGGGTTTCTCGGGATGATTATCCAGAATATTATGTACAGTATAATCCCAGCTCCCCAGGCCAGCGTTCCTACAATCCAGAGTAGTCGTATTATAACGGGATCCACTCCTAGGTATTCCGCGATCCCTCCGCATACACCCCCTAGGATTCGGTCCTTTCCTGACCTGTACAACCTTCGGATTTCGCCTGGTTTTCGCCTTTCAACAGGTTTTTCCATGACAACTTCCTCCTTTACCCTTTCCTTCACCATTTCTGATTTCTCTGTAGCCATTTTCGCCAAAAGGAATATGTAACCTATGAAAATGAAGAAGCCGAATATCCATGGAAGGTTTATTCCTATGTAAAACGCTATGGTAGAGAAGAAGGGAATCCCTAAGGAAAGATTTGCGATGTTTATCGCTTGCATGGCTATCCAGAAACCTATTGTTATGCCTGCTGCTGTTAAAATCGGGGAAATTGGCCTGTACGCTTGTGGGGAAGCTTTTGAAAGATATGAAGTATACGAAAAGAACAGGAATATCAGGAAGAACAGACCAATGTTAGCCATAAGGAAGGAATTCACGTTCGCTAAGAAACCACTTCCTATCGGAAGGTTAACGAAGGATATTACCCAAATGACTAGAGCAAGAATTATAATGCCGAAAATACTCGAAATCAAAGGTCCTACAATACCGAATGTTCTGTGGAACCAGCTTTCCCATTCCTCCCCCTTTTCCTCCATCCTTTTGCCGAACTTCTCCCCTAGTTTCCCGACCTCTTCACCGAAGTGTTCCATCCTCTCTCCCATAACGTCCTCTTTCCCTTTCCTTTTAGCAGCTTTCTTTTTTGTCATATTAATCTCTTAATTTGAATTGCTTGTTTAAAAATCATGATACAAACTCAAATTCAACCTTCGCCCCCTCCCCGGTCTCTTTAATTTTGCCAGTTTTGGTTTCCAGTCCTTTTTCCTTTAGAGTAATCCTGAAGTCGTCAAAGTAATCATGGAATCCGCAGGTTTTGCAGAAAGATCCTGTGAACTCGATTTTGAAAGATTTCTTGCCAACCGAGATCAATCTCGCTTCCGCTTCCGGCGATCTGTATTTGTTGAACTCTTCGATGGCTTTTTCTATAGCCTTCGAAATCATGCTTTCCATAGACCATGCACATTGCAGTATTCCCTAGCTTCGATATTTTCTGCTTTTATCTCGAATTCTGATTCAGGATTTTCGCCAGGTTTTAAGAACTTCCTGTAAACCTTCCCATTCGCGATTATCTCTATCCACTCGATGTAATGATCCTCCTCCATTGGGTGCGGTATCGAGCCAACCTTCACCTTTATTCCCGTGTTCGTTTTCTCGATAACAGGGACGTGCTTCTCCTTTCCTTCATCTTCAGTTTTTCCCTTCAGCAATTCCATGGGTTGACCACAGCAAACGAGTTCACCTACACCTGCATGCAACACTTCAACTATGTTACCGCATACGTTACACTTATACACCTCATTTACATTCGTCATTTCAACCTCTCCTCCGAAAGTTTCAAGTGGTCTGTCTCGACCTCCACAAATGCCTCTAATATCTGTTTCACCCTCGCGTTTTCCGATTCTTCTGCCGCTTTTTTATAGAATTCTATCGCCCTCGTTTCTCTCGCATGGGATTCCTCCAGATTTTCCCTGTTGTTCACGTGGCACTGATCACCCCCTTTCGGGATGCTCTCCAGTTTCAGAATCTTCCTCCACACACTCGCGTGCTCTGCCTCAACCTTCCCCAATGCCTTGAACAATAACTTCCCTTCTTCATCATCCGTTTTCTCAGCGGCGCAGAAGTAGAAAGCGGAATTGCTTATCTCCACTTGAAGAGCTCGTTCAGCATTTGCCTTGTCCTTCTCGTTAAGTTCAACATCGAAATTCACACCCGCTAGCTTCGCTTCCTTAATGTGTTTCTTGTGTGCCCCGCAAAAGGGACAGTTGTCTGGTGCGGATTCGCCTATATAAGGATCTCCACAAATCTCACATCTCCACAATTTCACCATTCTATCACCTTCGTTTTTATTCTTTCAACTCCTCTTCAACCTCTTTCTTCCCCTCTTCCAGTTCCTTTACCTGTTCTTGATCCTCTCTCAACAGCAGGGTCTGGAATTCTCCTACATGCGTTTTCTCTTCTCTCGCTATGTCTAAGAGGATTTTCTTTATGTCGTCATTATCCGTCATGCTTGCCATCTGCTCGTAAAGGTTAATCGCGTCGAGTTCTGCTATTACCCCTACCCTTAGTATTTCCTTGTCTTTATCTTCTTTTTTTACTTTCTCCAGTTTTTTCGGTATTTCTGACATCATATTTCTCACCTCCGTTAGTATAAAATTCATCTTTTAACAAACAGCCCGCACCAGCATTCTCCCCTGGTTTTCCAGTTTTCTTGGGCTTTGAAATTGCACGGGCATATGAGCTTCAAATCTCCTTCCTTCGTTCCGTCCCTCAGCCTGCAAGGACAGAGCCTGAGTCCATATTTCCTTTCATTTTCTAGCACACCTTCTGCAACCATGTCTACATGTTTTTCATCAGGATTCAATATGAAGTCGTTGTTCTCTGAGAATCTCTCCCATATCTTTTTCAGCTCTTCCTTATTCATAATCCCATCACTTCCTTCGCTTCTTCCTTGTTTATTTCGACATACGCATTTTTAGCTTGACATGTAGGACAAATCTCAGGTCCTGCTAAACCAAAATGTATGTCATTGCATACATTACATCTCCAAAATTTCTTATCAGGCATTTCCACCCCTCTTGTTCACAGACCTAATTCCTTTTCCAACTTTTCCCTATCGAAACCGATTATGACCTTCCCGTTAATTTCGATTTGCGGTACACCCATATGCCCTGATTTTTCAACCATTTCCTTCGCTGCTTCCTGGTTCGCTGAAACGTCTATATCCTCGAATTCAATCCCTTTTGATTTAAGGAATTCTTTTGCCATTTTGCAATAAGGACATGTGGGTATTGAATATAACTTCACCTTTTTCCTTTCCATTCCCCCACCCCGTTTCTTTTTAACATTTTAGTTTTTATACTTTTCACAGTATTGAAAGTTCGATAAACATATAAATATGTTCGTATATATAAATATTATGGTTCGGATTTCAAACTTAGAGCTGATAAAACTGCTCAGGGAGAATTCAAGGATTTCATTCGTTGACATCGCGAAACATTTCGAGGTCAGTGAGACAGCAGTGAGAAAACGAATAAAAAAGCTGGAAGAAGAGGACGTCATAAAAAAATACACAGTAGAGGTTGATCCGAAAAAAATCGGCCTAAACATAGATTCTCTTATAGGAATAGACACAAAACCCGAAAGTTACATCTCAACACTGGAGAAACTCAGTGAAATGGAGGAAGTGATTACTCTTTGCTCGTCGAGCGGGGACCACATGATACTGATGGAATGCTGGTTTGAGAATTCAAGGGAACTAACGAAATTCGTGAAAAGACTGGAAGCGATGGAAGAAATCACAAAAATATGCCCCGCGATAATAATCGAGAAGATTAGGTGACTAGATAAAAGCATTTTTAAGTGCTTTCGAACATTCGCATTTCCTTTCTTTCGGAGTCTTTGAGATGAAATTCTCAAGGATATTCTTTATGTTCTCTGCATTCTTCTTCATGGTTTTTATAACGTCGGTGGCGGAAACGGTATCCTTCTCCTTCCAGCAATCGTAATCAGTCACGCTCGTAATCGAAAGATAGCATATCTCCTTCTCCCTCGCCAGAACAGCCTCTGGGATTAACGTCATCCCTATTATATCCGCCTTCATGATCCTCCAGAGATTCGATTCCGCTCGTGTTGAGAATCTAGGGCCTTCTACGCAAATATAAGTGCCTTTTTTATGAAAGCGGATGTTCAAACCCTCAATGGTTTTACAAACCACACCTCTCATTTCCTCGCAAAATGGATCGGCCATTGAGATGTGAGCGACCTTCGGGCCGTCATAGAACGTGGGGTTTCGTAATTTCGTAAAGTCTATGAATTGATCCGGGATTACGATATCTCCTGGTTTCATCCCCTCCTTCAATGAACCCACAGCGGCCATACCTATGATCCTTTCAACCCCTAATTTTTCCAATGCATATATGTTCGCGTGGGAATTGACTTTATGTGGTGGGATGGAATGTTTTTCTCCGTGCCTAAACAAAAACGCGACTTTCTTTCCTTTGAAAGACCCGATCTTTATCTTGCTAGAGGGTTTACCGTAAGGCGTTTGAACTTCTGTGGTTTTAACATTTTTAAGCATATCCTCAGAATAAATTCCCGTTCCCCCTATTATCGCTATTTCGGCTCTCATAATATCTTTTTATTTTGAACAATACTTTAAAAATCATACCATTAATTAAATAAAGTGATTTCATGCCGAAAGACAGGATACTGGTGATGAGCGTAGATCGCGATAATGACATAGGCCAGAAACTAAAGATAAAGGGTCCGATAATAGGGAAGGACAGGGTTTTGGATACAGCTGTGAAACTAAGCCTCAAAGACCCCGAGGACAGCGACAGCAACGCTATTTTCGGGGCGGTAAATATCTTTGAGGAGCTTAAGGATAAGTACACTTCGGAAGTCATGGTCCTAACAGGACATAAAAACAGGGGCATAGATGCGGACAGGGAAATATCAAAACAGCTGAACGAAGCACTAAACAAAAGACCGAGTGATTTTGTCGTTCTAGTTTCGGACGGGATGGATGATGAGCACGTGATTCCCATAATACAATCGCACATACCCATACTCTCGGTGAGAAGAATCATTGTGAGGCAATCGGAAAGGCTGGAATCAGGTTATTACAAGATAAAGGATTTCATAAAAGAAACACTTGAAAACCCCAAATTCGCAAGGCTCGTTTTCGGATTGCCTGCAATCGCTCTTCTACTATATGCGGCATTCGGAGACACTGGATGGAGGATTATAGTTGGAGTGGTGGGAGCGTATCTTTTCATAAGGGGATTCAGGTTGGAGGACTACATAGTAGGCGGATTCAATGAACTGAAGGAATCGTTCACAGGGCGAAGGCTAGCCTTCTTCATGTACATTGTCGCGATCGCTGTGGCAGGTCTAGCTATATACAGAGGTTACAATTCAATAGTGGATTTCATGAACATAGGGATATTTGAAGCGACTGCAGCCTTCCTTTTATCATCCATTTACTTTTTCTGGATTTCAGGGACGGTTGCCTGGCTTGGTAGAAGAATGAGCATGAAGGAAAAGAAAACTTCAAGGATAGCTTCCCTCCCCTTGTTCGGTTTAGCGGCGACACTCGTAATCTACAATGCTTCCGAATTGATCTTGAACCCGGAAATATCATCATTCAATTTCATACTTTCCATCGCTCTAGGTTTCGTTCTAGCATTTATAGCGCTAATGATAGAAACAATAGATTAGCTTTCTCCCTATTCTGTCATTTCGGTTTCGTACTTTTTAACAACTTCTAATCCCTTTTCCTCAGCTTCTTTCTCGGTTTTCTCTTCAGTTTTCTCAACCTCGGTCTTTTCAACCTTCTCAACCTCGGTTTTCTCTGTTTCCTCCGATTTCATACCCTCAGGCATTTCGAAATCAATGGACAGCGAGGAAAGGATTAAACCCCATTCCTTGAACTTCTTTTTTATCTCAGATTCGATGTTCTCTTTCACCTCCTTCCTGAAATCTTCCTTTAGAAATTCGCTGGCGGGTTTTTTCTGCAATTCAGGGATAATACTCCTGCACATGACCTTTGAAACTATTTCATCCCGAAGATCACTGAAAAAGAACTTTTTCCTCTCACCCATGAGGTTTTTGGAGAAATGATCAGAATGGAATATTCTGAATTTGATAGCAAATTTGAGATCCATCTTTTTCTCATCAGAAAGCCATACGTTCTTTATCTCGCTTTCGAGGTTTTTTTCTGATTTGTCTACCAAAAGTATATCCGTCAAATCGCCTGCAAAACTGCTTATTGTGAAACTTCCAGGACCCCTCTCCCTGTATATTTCCCTCCCCTTTTCCACAACAACAAATTCATCATCCTTCGCCAGAAACTCTTTTGTCAGAAACCCCGGAATTTCCTCTTTTTTGAACCTCTCAGCTATTACACTCTCTTCCCTTTCCCACTCCATTGTCATATTAGATATTTTTTGTAAAACTTAAAAAAGGCAAATCAATATAAATATTACCTATAGAACTTATAACCAAGGTGCTTATATGATAAAACAGGTTGAAGCTGATAAATTGATAGAAAAGCTTTCGAAAGAATTCGAGAAGATGGAGGAGATGAAACCGCCCGAATGGGCTAAATTCGTTAAGACGGGAATGTGTAAAGAAAGACCACCTTCCCAAAAAAACTGGTGGTACATACGTTCGGCCTCCATACTCCGAAAGCTTTCCCTAGGCAAACCTATTGGCATTTCAAGGATGAGAAAGGTCTATGGAGGAAGAAAGAGGAGAGGACACAAACCAGAACACAAATATATCGCATCCGGGTCGGTAATCCGCGAAATCTTACACCAGCTAGAGAAAGCAGGATTCGTTAAGACGGAAAAGGGAAAGGGAAGGATGGTCACCGCGAAGGGCAAGCTCTTCTTGAAGGAGATCGCGAAAGGTGTTGAGAAATAATTTCGAAAGGTGAGTTTATATGGCTGAATACTTGGACATGAACCAATTGCAACAGATGCAACAAATGAAACAAATAGAAGAGATGAAGAAGAAGATTTTGAGCAAAATACTTTCGAAAGAGGCGTACGAAAGGTTAGGAAGGGTTCGCTTCGCAAACCCGGAGCTCGCCGCGCAGGCCGAGCTTTACCTACTCCAGATACATCAGTCTGGAAAGTTGAAGGAAAACGTCACGGATGAACAGATGAAGGAGATACTGAAACTCCTTTCGGAAAAAAGAGAGTTAAGGATAAAGAAAAAGTAGAGGTGTTTGTATGGGAAGGAACAAGCCAGGAGGCAAGAAACTTAGGCTCTCCGCAAAGGGAAAACTCAGATCGGCTCCCCGCTGGGCAGACATAAAGAAGTTCGGTTTGAAGGGGGCGAGGACTAGGAGAATACGTATCCGCACGAAAGACTGGAGGAGAGGATCGAAATTGAAAGTGTAGGTGGAATGAATGGCGGACGTTATCGAAAGAATATACACTATCCATTTGAGGAGAGAATGGTTGAAAGAGCCGAGATCAAAAAGAAGTAATCGCGCGCTCAGGGAAGTAAGGGGTTTCGTTAGGAAGCACACGAAAGCGAAAGGGATGAAGATTTCTAGGGGTGTCAACGAACTAATATTTTCATATGGCTTCAAAAAGCCGCCTGGAAGGATAAAGGTTGAAGTGAGGGGGGATTTGGAAATGGTAGATGTGAAACTTCCTGGAGAAGTTATTGTTAAGAAAGAAGAAAAGAAGAAGGGTGTTGCGGGATTAAAGGAGAGACTGACAGGAAAAACACAGAAGGAAAAGAAAGAAGAGAAGAAGGAACCTGAAGAAAAAGAGACCAAAGAAGAGAAAGCCGAAGAGAAGAAAGAAACAAAGGAAAAGCCAAAGGAAGAAGCGAAATCTTAGATTTAATAAATAGACGTTCAATATATTTTATATGAAATTTGCAAAGCTCAATTTCCAGAAGAACCCGAACGTAGGACTTTTCTCATTCGCAACCGACAAATTCTGTCTTGTCAACAGATTCATTCGAAAGAAAGACGTAAACCTCATCAAAAACGTTCTTAAGGTCCCTGTTTACCAAACGAGCGTGTTGGGAACTGGACTGATAGGGATTTTCACGGCTGGGAATTCCCAGGGTATCGTGATCTCAGACAGAATATACAATGAGGAGATCGAAGAGATGCAGAGGAATTTCGATGTCCTCGTTCTCGAAACCAAGCACACCGCTTTTGGAAATCTCATCCTTTCGAACGATAAGGGGTGTATAGTTTCTAGGGATCTGGAAAAACACAGGAAAGACATCCGAAAATTCTTAGGGGTTGAAACAAGGGTCGGAACGATCGGAGGAATGGACCTTGTTGGATCTCTGGCTATATGCAATTCTAACGGTTGCCTAGCACATAAATGGGTAACCAAGAAGGAGAGCAAGTTAATAGAGAGAATCCTAGAGGTCACGGTTTCCCCCGGATCGGTTAATTTCGGAAACCCTTGGGTTAAATCGGGTTTTATAGCCAATTCGAACGGTTTCCTGGCAGGGGATCAAACAAGCGGCCCGGAACTAGGTTTGGCGTCAGAAACACTCGGTTTCGTTTGAAACATTCGCTATTTTCCAGGACATTCTCTTTCGATAGCTTTTTCTATCCTTTTCTTCCTGTAGGCCTTGTCAAAATGTTCGCCGAATTCTTTTGCAAGCATCTTCGCTCGCTTATAATATGCCTTTTTATCATTCCATATGTTCCTCGGGTCTAGAATCTCGCTAGGCACGCCAGGGCAGTTTTTAGGAACCATTATGTGGAATATTTTGTTCTCCTCATATTCGACCATTTCCAGTTCGCCTTCCAAAGCGGCGTGAACCATCTTTCTCGTTAGGTCAATATCTATTCTCTTCCCTACCCCGTAAGGTCCGCCACTCCATCCCGTGTTTATGAGGTAAACTTTGGTTTTGTGCTTTTTCAGTTTCTCCCCTAGCATTTTTGCGTAAACGTCAGGATTCCTCGGCATGAAAGGCTCTCCAAAAAATCTGGAAAACGTGGTTCTTGGCTCTATTATCCCTGTTTCCGTCCCAGCGAGCTTGCTCGTGTACCCCATTAAAAACCACAGCATTGCCTGCTCTTTCGTGAGCCTGGACACAGGAGGAAGAACAGCATTTGCATCAGCTGTTAGGAAAAGGATTGTTTTCGGGTGGTCACCTACAGACGAAGCTTTCACGTTTGTTAGGTATGACAAGGGGTAAGAACCCCTTGAATTCGGTGTGAACCTGTCATCGTAAAAATCGAAATTCCCGTCAGGATATATCATCGCGTTTTCCACTATCGCCCCGTGTTTTTCATATGCATCCTCATGCATGATGGCGTTGTATATCTCCGGTTCTTTCTTTGGATTGAGGTTGATGAGTTTCGCGTAACATCCAAATTCGAAATTCGCTATTCCCTTTTCGCTCCACCCATGCTCATCATCTCCGTATAACGCTCGCGTAGGGTCTGCGGATAACGTGGTCTTCCCTGTCCCTGAAAGCCCGAGCAGCAAGGCGACATCCCCCCTTTCGCCTTCGTTAGCAGAACAGTGTATTGGGAGGATTCCCTCCCCAGGGAGCAGGTAATTCATCACGGTGAACATAAGCTTCTTGACGCTCCCGCAGTAAGCAGACCCGTAGACTACTCCTATCCTGTTATCAAAGTCCATAGCAATGACTATGTTCGATGTCTTTTCTGGTTCAACTTCCCTTAGCCTGCCTTCGTATTTTTTCGGGTCGAGCTTATCATACGGCAAAGCAAGCAAAACAAATACCTTCCTTGCGAATACGCTTTTTTGTAAATCCTTAGGAATGGGCCTGAACATGTTGTACGTGAAAAGTAAAGTCAATGCATGATCAGTAACCACCATAATGGGAAGCGAA
Source organism: uncultured archaeon (assembly GCA_964346665.1). Classification (GTDB taxonomy): domain Archaea; phylum Aenigmatarchaeota; class Aenigmatarchaeia; order QMZP01; family QMZT01; genus JAZGEG01. The sequence continues at coordinate 15,829 of CAYFVC010000069.1, read as the reverse complement.
TAAGAAACATCCGCCCCCAATATCCTTTCCGTCACGTAAATCCTCTTCTTGTTTTCGAGGGTTTTTAACGCGTCTTCCAGAACCATATCGAAGGTTTCCGGATCGAGAGGGTTGTTGTTCGGGGAATCCCAGTCAATATTCTTTTCGCTCTCTTTCCGCTTCACGATATACGTATCTGCAGGGCTCCTACCGGTTGATTCTGGGGGTGTCCAAGTCGCGAGCGCCCCGTTTTTCGAAACCACCGCTTCCTTGTTTTTCACAGAATCCTTTATCAGATCCTCCCTTTTAGGGTTAACGTGTACATCCCCGTGCTTTTCCAGAATGGTTTCCAGTTCTTTTCTGATATCCGTGCTGATCACCCTTTCTTATGAGAATTTATTTATATCCTGTTTCGGCTTTATAAGTTTTTGATCCGATAGAATATTCGCTCTTTGTGACGTAAACATTATCTGAAATCTGTACCTCAGGGGTAGGTGAATATTTCTCTTCCCTATCCTTTTCCTCGAAAATCCCTTCTCCTGTTATAATAGTTACCAGTGCAACTTCGCTGTGATCTATAACCTTTTCTTTGGAAGGCTCCCCTCCCGTTTTGAACTTCCATATCACCTTTCCAGTTTCGGTGTCAAGCCTGTAAAAATAACAGTTCCAGGATCCTGTTACTAGTTTTCCCTCTTTAATCTGAGGGCCTATCCAGCACGGGCCATTCGTTATGAATTCCCATAAGATTTTCCCTCTTTTGTCAACGCACATCAAAACCCCCCTCTCATAACCGTCCTCCCCACCACCGAAATATATCTTATCTTCGTAGACGCAAACGTGAGATGTGTGCGGGTTATATCCAAGCTTTATCAACCATAACTCTTTTCCATTCGAAATATCTACTGCATGAAATCCGTCTTTCGCTCCGAAATACAGTACGCCGTCATGGATTTCTCCGGATGTCATTATACCTCTGCCTGCTCGAACCCTCCATATTTCTTTACCCGCGTGTCTGTTCAGGCAATACATGTTAAAATCCCATGACCCGAAAAATATCATATCGCCGTGAATGTTCACTGGACCGAAATTTCCGACAGCTCCTCCCGTTCTAAACCTCCATATTTCCTTTCCGTTTCCCAAATCTATACAATACATACAGCCGTCATAGCTTCCTATGTATACATTTCCGTCAATTATGGTCGGCATTGATATTATTTCATCCCCCGTTCTAAACCTCCAGATTTCTCTCCCTTCGAAATCAAGACAGTACACGTATGAATCCCTTGAACCGAAAATTATTTTGTCATCTGAATGGGCTACTCCTGAAACGACCTTCCCCCCAGTCTTGAATTTCCATACTAGTTTTCCTGTTTTCTTCCCCAACGCGTACAAATAACCATCATATGAACCAAAAAACACGATGCCCCCAACAATGACGGGAGAATAATTGCCTGCACAATCACCGGCTTTGAATTTCCAGATTTCCTTTCCTGTTTCAACATCAAGCGCATAGAGATAGTAGTTGTCACATCCAAAGTAAACTACCCCTTCATCTATCTCTGGAAGACAAGCGACCGTCCCTCCATATCCGTGATCCCAGCTGAGGGAATATATTTTCTGCATGCCAAAATCCGATATTTCAAGATCGAAATCCCTTTCGAACTCCATAGATTAAATTAAAAATATTAAAATAAAAACTGTTTATGCCGAGGATAAAGGAGATTCCCGAGGATTTCGTGGTCAGGGAAATTTTTGAAAAGAAGGATTCGAAAAAAGAAGAAAAAGGATTTTATGTTTGGTTCACGCTCAAGAAGAGAAACTGGGACTTATTTCGAGCATTGAGAACGATATCGAGAAGACTTGGGGTTTCCATCAAAAGATTCGGATATGCGGGTGTTAAAGATAAGAGAGCGGTCACATACCAGAAAATTTCAGTATGGAACATCCCTCTCGAGAGGTTGAAGGATTTGAAGATCAAAGATCTTGAGCTTTCGGATTTTGAGAGGAAAAACGAGAGGATAAACCTCGGGGATTTGAGAGCGAACGTTTTCGAGATAGTTGTAAGGGATATCGAAAGAAAGGAAAAAATCGAAAGAAATTTGAGAAGGATAAAGGAAAACGGCTTTGTTAACTATTTCGGGGAGCAGAGGTTTGGATTTCGGAACAATACACATTTGGTTGGGAGGGAAATCCTGAAAAACCGTTTGAAGGAAGCGGTGTGGATATATCTAACGAAGGAAGGGGAAGAGAAAGAAGAAGTTGCGAAATTTCGGGGCAATCTAAGGAAAACAAAGGATTTTGGGATCGCTCTTAAGGAGTGTCCAAAGTCACTTCATAACGAGCTGGCTCTACTCAACCACCTGATAAAAAAACCGAATGATTACGCAGGGGCTTTGCGTAAAATACCGAAGAAGTTCCGAAGGCTTTTCGTTCATTCCTATCAATCATATCTGTGGAACGAGATTGCGAAGTTCTCGAATGAGGTTCGTATTCCAATAATAGGGTTTCGAACTGATATTACCAAATACAAAACAAGGAAACAAATAGATAGAATCCTGAAAAGGGAGAACACCCGAACTTCGGATTTCAGGATAAAATCCATGCCAGAGCTTTCCAGTGAAGGGGATGAAAGGGAAAGGATAGCGAAGATGAAGGGAATGAAATGGAAATTCGGGGAGGACGAATTGAATGATAACAAACTGAAGTGTGTTCTAAAATTTGAAATCCCTAAAGGGTCTTATGCTACTGTTCTTATAAAAGAAGTTTTGAAATGAATAACAGGCGGATGTTTCATAATTTAAAGAAGGCGGACAATTATTACCTATGGAAGACCCCGTAATGCTTTTTTCAGGATTTGTATTTTTATCGCTTTTCATAGTTCTTGGCTTGATGTTCGTGATTATTTTGGCCTCCAGTTTAAGGAAAAAGAGATGGAAAGACTCTTACGAACCACACGTGAGCATGATAATACCGGTTTACAACGAGGAAAATAACATAAGAGGTTGCCTGCGGTCTATAAGTAATTCTAACTACCCAAGAGAAAAGATCGAAATCATCTTAGTGGATGACGGTTCTGAAGACAGGACTGTTGAAATAGCGAAAACATTCAAAGGTGTACGCATTATCAAACAAGAACACAAAGGAAAAGTGGATGCATTGAACTTGGGAGTTTCGAAGGCTTCCAATAACATACTCGTAACTGTTGACTGCGACGTGGAGGTACATAGGGATTTCATAAGGAACATAGTCAAACCCTTTTCCGACCCAAAGGTTGGAGCTGTTAGCGGCGCCGCGAGAGTTACCAATCCCAATTCAATGTTAACAGCATTCCAATCCATAGAATATTCTTTAAATTCAATTCTTATGGACAGTTTTTCCACAGTTTTCGGGACTGCATTCTGGTTCTGGGGGGCCGTCACTTCTTTGAGGAAAGATGTGCTGAAGAAAGTGGGCGGATTCAGCAAGCGCACAGAGACCGAGGATTTCGAGATAATGATACGCATAAAAAGGCAAGGTTACAATACCGTGAGCACTAAACACGCGATAGGAATGACCAACGTACCACAAAAATTACACTCCCTTTTCAAGCAGAGGATTAGATGGTGGAAAGGGATGCTGCAAACCATTTCAATAAACAAGGACATGTTCAGACCGAAATACGGGATAGCCATGATGTTGCTAATAATTATGCAGCTTTTCTGGTTCGCCTTTTCGTTCCTAGTTATACCTCTAATAACATACCAGATTAGTTATTGGCTGCCTTACAACATGAGCAACTTAGCAGAGGCATTATTTTACCTGTTTAGGTGGTTCAACCTCCTGGGACCCTTCTACGCACTTTACATGATACCTGAATGGGGCATATCATTCTTTTCGATATTCGGCATACTCTCTGCTGTTATAACTCTTGCAATGATGATAATCGCTTTTTCGGTATTTAAAGAAGAAATAAGTCTAAGAAAATGCTTAGGAATCTTTTTTTACTTTCCTTATACAATAATAATTAATGTAATGATAATAATGAGTGTCCTGAGCTTTGCCCTGAGAAGAGGAAGGGGGACCTTTGTGAGATAGGGATAATCATGGAAGGCATATTTGAGATGTTTTACAAGAGTTCGGAAGAGATGTCACGTATACTCGATAATTTCATAAAGCCACCAATATACCTGTCCAGCAATATGATATTTGAAACGATTTTGGTGGCAGCTACGTTGTTCTCCATCCTGTTCTATATACTCGCAATTAACGGGGTTTTTTCAAAACCAAAGAAAGATAAGTATTCAAAGCACATTCCCAGCAAAAATCTGCCCTTCGTTACGGTTCAGATACCCACGTACAACGAGCCTGTAGCTTTGAGATGTGCCGAAAAATGCCTTAAATTTGACTATCCAGAAAAAAAGTTCGAGATAATCATAGGGGACGACAGCAATGATGAAGAAGTTTCGAGAATGATAGATGAATTCGCGGAAAAACACAAGAACAAAATAAGGGTCATAAGGAGACCTGTGAATGAAGGTTTCAAAGCAGGTAATCTGAACAACATGCTGAAACATTCCAAGGGCGAGATTGTAGTGATATTTGACTCAGATTTCATCCCTTCGAGAAACTTTCTGAAGAGGATTGTGAAACCGTTTGAAAATAAAAAGGTCGCTGCTGTCCAATCCAGATGGGAATTCACGAATGCCAACCAGAATCTGGTTTCCAGACTTTATTCCTCGATACTGATAGTTTATCACCATCTAACCCTTCCTTTGATAAACAGATTTGGAGTTTCTTTCATATGCGGTTCGGGGGAAGCGATAAAAAGAGATATACTCTTGAAGCTTGGTGGATGGCAAAACGGGAGTCTCACGGAAGATACCGAATTTTCGATTAGGATTATGGAAATGGGCTACAAGACCGTATATCTTCCTGACCTTGTAACCCCTGGCGAGAGCCCTTTCACTTTCAACGGATTCAAGCGTCAGCAGATGCGCTGGGCTTACGGAACAATAAGGGCTTTCATCGACCACAAAAAACAGATACTTTTCAACAAGAACTTCAATAACAAGCAAAGGCTTATGCTATCATTTGTACTTCTAGGGTATTTGGTTTCACCTATTCTGGCTTTGTTGTTCGTATCAGGAATGATCGCTTTCGTGACGAACATTCCCGGCCCCATAGACATTGTGGAATTTACAAGGGCTGTGAGCAGGAATCTCCTACTCACATCAGGATTCATAGCAGCAAGCTTAGTTGCCCTTAAGAAAAACAGAAGACTTAGGATGTTTCCAAAACTTTTGGTATCCTCATTCACTGCAGGAGTGCTGGTTTCGTTCTCGGTGGCCATTGCTATTTTCAAATCGATTTCGAAGAGGCCAATGGACTGGTACATGATCCAAAAGAACGGTAATAAAGTATACGCAACTCTGAATGGCTCAGATATCCTTCCTATTCCACCAGCAAAGACATACCCTCGGTAGACTCAAATTCTACGCTAGACCTACGTCTGTAAAGGGTTAAAATAAAAAGAAAAAGAAGGGTTTTTTAGGTTTTAGTTTCGGTGGTCTAGACAGTTCCGATGTATTCAGATCCTGACAATCCTGAGTACACTGTTGGCTTGATGACCTTGTTGGCTATCAAATTCCTTGTGTCAGCAGCAGTTGTTCCAGCAACTATCAGCGCATTCTTGCCTGACCCGAAAGCTCCCTCTACAACCTTTATCATACCGTTTCCGGAGCTCTTAAGGGTATCGTGTGTGTTGAGCCAATAATCACAGGAGTCTGTTGTGTTCCAGGCATCGTTAAGCAAAGTCTTCACAAGGGCATTCGCACACGGACCACCCACAAGTATAAGGTTCTTGTCCAATGTGGAATCCGCTGTTATTTCGCTTGCGAACTTTGCTACCGGGTTCGTGACCGGAATGGCTTCATTGTATGTTCCTCCGCCACCTCCACCAACGGAGAATGCCGGATCGCTACCAATTCCAATACCAACGATTGCCTGGTCATTCGGGTATGATATGTCTGCTGAGTCTTTGTCTGCTTGATTCCACGTGACCACAGCTCCGTAAACGTCTACCAATTTCTCGTAATCGTCGTCGGTTTCTAGATCAACGAAATTGGCAACAGCTCCACCGCTCATCACGGGCTTTACTAGGATAGCGTCATCTGTTGCGTCATGAATCGTAGTCACCATCACTGAATTATAGGCGTCGTTAATGTCCTCTTCCTCCACTACTATAAGTGTTGCGTCTGTTGAACCTGCCACACCAACTGTACCAGCAGTCAAGTTAATATCGTATGTGACACCAGCTTGGCTGCACGAACCTTCAGCTGCGCATACGAAACCACCAGGTACGACAGCATTCGCAGCACTTCCGTAACCAACCTCGTCGGCAGATGTCAAGTTCTCTGCAAACGCGACCAGAGCCCCGTACTTTGTTTTAAGTGCTGGGAAAATGGTCTGGAAAGCACCCGGGTCTCCATCAGCTGCGGTGTCGCTTGCGTTGTGATTCCAGGTTATCCTGACTTCTTCATTCCCTGTCGATACGTTCATGTAGTATAACTGTCCGTCTATGTACTTATCCACACTGTTGTCTCCTGCTTTTGCGAGTACCGCCTCGTATGTTGCACCGGAGAACACGTCTTTGAGCTTCACCTCACCTGCAGAGCCTCCTGTTGCTTTTTCAACGTTGTCTACCTCGAAGAAGTGCGTGAAGCCACCGGCGTCAACAAGCAAGTACTCGTTTTCTGCTATTGAGGCACCTTCAACCACGTGGATTTTATCGTTGTCCACCATTACTTCTACATTTGAACCAGTATCGGATCCGAATGCCACCTCTTTCTTGTCACCCTTGTATGTGGTCATATCAACCTTTGCTTCATCTCCAGGTGTGCTGACCTCTATCAATTCTCTGTTGGCTGAATCCTCTTCTGGTGTCATGCCATAGAATTCGGTCTGGAAACTGCCCCATACTGGATCTACGAAGGCCTCTCCCGGCATTATGTCATCCACTTCGTCGTCATCTGCTGCAATCTGGACCTCTATCACTGTCACATCGCCATTGGCATCTGTGGTGAGAACGACATTGGTTCCGTCAATATCTTCTTCGTCTTCTCCCACCGCAATTGGTTGGCCATTCTCGAATATCATCTTCTGGCTGCCCAAGCTTAGCTGCACATACCCTGCATATCCTTCACCTGTCTGTGCGTCCCACTTTATCACGGTGTCAACGTAGAAGGTCAGACCTGCAACCGTTTCTTCTTGACCCTCCGTTACCTCTTCTGATTCGTCATTTACCTTTACAATCGCTGTTGTTTGATCCTGTATACCCAAAACCACTATTGTGTAATCGGTTCCTCCAAATGTTACGGTTTTTGTTTCTCCAGCGTTTATGGTTTCCTTTGCCGCAGAACCGAACAACACTATCTTGGAGTTCGTGGACGTGGCAGCTATCGTGTATTTGCTTCCGAAAAGGCTCATATCGTTTCCATGCACGTCGTCGTGACTGAAGTTAACGGCTGTGTCGAAAACGACTTTTGTGGAATACAAAAAGTTCGCTTCAGTTGTTCCAATGTCCACGTAGAGGGTCGGATCTCTGTCATCATCGCTATTACCGAATGTCACCTTCCTGTCAGCATTCGTGCCAAGAGTTACATACTGATCAAAGTTGTAGTCATCTCCTTCATCATCCTCGAAAGTTCCAGAAGCCAAAATCACCGGAAGGTCCTCTGCAGTGAGCACTTGCTTGGCAGCGCTTACAACATCATTTATGTAAAGTTTTGTGGCTGTTGTTGCCAAGTCAGCACCACCACTCGTGACCGTCAGTGTGGCTCCCACTGTTGGGATGTCCTTTGCAGTAACAGCGTAGTTTGAAACAAAACTCGCTGCTATATCCGTCGCTCCTATAACATCCTGTACCTTCGCTGTATCTCCTACAACTATTAACGGTGAAGTGTAGGTCGTGTCTGTTTTTTCAAAGAACGTTCCCATTCCATCGCTAAATGTTACTGCTCCAAGAGCACCACCTAAAAGTATCGTTGCCCCTGCTATTGCTGACAAACCACCTGCAATAAGTCTCTTAATTTTCATAGTTTACCTCCTATTTTAAATGTCAAGCCCTGATTTTTTCGGCGGTAAGGACTTGATGCTTATGAATACTTATGCCCAGGGGATATATATAGTTTGCGTGAAACAGTTATGTACATAGATAAATACACATATAAAATGTTTTTTATTGTTTCAAAAAGGATAAAAACATATTTTTATTGTTCCAAAATACCTTAAATAGCTCTAATTTAAAAAATAATAATTTTAAATGAATATAAATAACAAATCTCCGTAAAAAAGGCTTATTAACATCGTGATGACGAAAACAGGTGCGAACCTCACCCCCTCCTTTACCCACACGTACTTATTTTTTCTCCTTATTCCCATTATCTCCCTTTTGGTCAGACCTCTCCACCTCCCATCGAGGATCACATCACCCTCTTTCAATTCGCTAGTCCTTATACTTCTCTTGAAAAGGTATTTCTCAACAGTTTTCGCGTAGTAAGAGAAGAAAAGTATGAATGTTAGGAGGAACGGGAGCAAAATCATCGTGTAATTTAACTCAAAAGAAAACCAGAAATACGTAAAGAATGCAAAAAACCACGAGACAGCGAAGAAAAAAACGCTCAACCCCACGAGTCTGCGTTTTTCCTTTCTCAAGAACTCCAAATACTTCCTGTTCACGTCCCTGTTCTTGATTCCCAGAAAAATCGAGTATATGATAAGATAGACAAGGGAAACCAATAGGAAATTGAAAAGAAGGGTCAAGGGGAATGGGAAGAAAGTGGTCGTGACCACCCCGAAAATCTGACTGGGGAACAGAAAACCCAACGCCCCCAATAACCAGGCATCACCATCACCCCATTGTTTAGAAAAATAGAGTAGCAAACCCAACGAAAGGAAAGCTACGCCAACAAATACAGCATTTCCAAGTATCCACCAGTCATTCCCTACGAAAGCGAAAATTCCTCTTACAAACAAGGTGAGAATTATCATCGAGTATGGCAACCAATCAGGAAATTCCGTGTATCTGAGGTCCCAGTATCCTGCAAGGCCAAAACCCACAATACCAATCGCGAGAAGTACGAATTCTAACATAATAATTATTGTGGCTATCCGAATATAAATCAAAGCGGTAAATGGGGCCGCTGAGAGTTTCAGACAGAAGCAGTTGAAAACTGCTTCAAACGCCCTTTGAACTCAGGTCGCAGACTTTTTCGCCCTTCATTTCCAGGTTTTTGCTTACCCGCTTTTGGACGCAAGCGTCAGCGGGAAAAGCGGGTCCCGAAGCCTGAATGCTAATGGCGTCGCCTCTCTTGCGAGATGGAAACTAGACCAAACTACACCACGGCCCCATTGATACAAATTTATTGGAACATTATATTAAAAAGTTAAAACCGAGAGAATTAAGAGTTTAATCACTTATGCCCTTTCTCTGTTTTATCTGGCTTATTACCTTTTGCGCGAGATCTCTTGGCAGGGGTTCATAAACCACGTCTATAAGCCAATAAAAACCCTGTCCTCCTGTTGAGGATTTCAAAGACGAATTGAAACCGAACATCTCGGCAACCGGGAGCTTAGCTGTTATACTCGTCGTTCCCCTCTCCTCTCCCATCTCCAGTATCTGACCTCTCCTGTTCTGAACCTCTTTCATAGCCCCACTCAGCTGATCTGTGGGGACATCAATCCTTATGATCTGTTTGGGTTCAAGCATGTACGCCTTCCCTGAAACCATCGCTTCTCTTATAGCGGAACGTGTGCTCGGCACGACCTGTGCAGGACCCCTATGTATCGCATCTTCGTGAAGTTTCGCATCAACCAGTTTAACCTTTATCGCATCGCAGGGCTCTCTCGCAAGAGGACCCTCATCCATCGCTTCCATGAAAGCCTGCTTAAGCATCTCCATCACTTCCAATATAGCGTGAACCCCTCTTGTCATATCGAGAAACACGTTACGGTTGTGTATAAGTTTCACCTTTTTCGATTCCTCTCTATCGAATCCGAGATCAACCAGTTTGTTTTGCAACTCAACGTCTTTTTTCTTGACTTCTATGTTCGAAGGCATCTCGCCCCTTATCATTGCATGGTGAACCTTCCCTTCCAGAGGTTCGGTTATGATGTAGAACCTATTGTGCTTGTTAGGAGATTTACCTTCTATCGCCTCGGGTGTCACACCTTTCACTGATTCTCTGTAAATAACGATTGGGGGAGAAACATCCACATCGAAACCCTCTTCCTTCAGTGGTCTTTCGATCTTCGCATCTATATGCAATTCACCCAACCCCGAAACCAGATATTCTCCGGTCTCCTCGTTTATCTTGACCCTAAGGGTAGGATCCTCTTTGGCGACTTTTCTTAAGAATTCAATTAATTTCGCGAGTTGTTGCGGCTTTTTAGGTTCTATCGCCTTCACAACAACCGGTTCGAATATGTGCGTGATGGACTCGAAACCCGGGATAACGTTATCGGGGTCGCATATCGTTTCCCCTGAGTAGGATTCCCTGAGACCGACAATTCCCACTATATTACCAGCATCCACTTCCTCCATCCCTATCCTCTGCTGACCCTTGTAAACAGAGACCTGCTGTACCTTCTGGGTTTTGCTCGTTCCAACAAGATAAACTTCCTGACCTGTTCTCATCTTCCCTGAAAATATCCGAACAGTAGCGACGTAACCCGCATGGGGGTCTGGATACAATTTCGTAACTATCGCAGCTAGCTTCCCATCGGGATTGCAATCCGCCATGTCCTTCGCGATATCCGATTCGCTCTCTCCAGGCCATATTTTGTGTATACGATACTTCTGGGCATTCAAAGGGTTTGGGAGATGTCTTATCACCATATCCAGAACTATAACGTGGAGAGGCGAACGCTTAGCAAGCTCCTTCTCACCTTCAGGTCCCTTGTTTGTGAGATCTATGATATCCTTAAACGTTATCCCTGTTTTTTGCATGTAGGGAATGGATATGGCCCAGTTTCTCACGGCAGAACCGAAAGCAACCCCACCATCATTAACGTTAACCATCCACTTGCTAGCGAATTCCTTCTCCCCGTATTTCTGGATGAGCACATTCACCTCGGTTATGATCTTCTTGAATCTTTCCTGCATTTGTTCGGGGGTGAGTTTCAGCTCCTTTATCAACCGGTCAACCTTGTTTATGAACAGAATAGGCTTTACCCTTTCTTTCAGGGCTTGTCGTATAACGGTCTCGGTCTGCGGCATCACAGCCTCCACCGCATCTATAAGGACTACAACCCCGTCCACCGCGCGCATAGCGCGCGTAACGTCCCCTCCAAAATCAACGTGTCCAGGCGTGTCGATCAGATTGATCAAATAATCTTGCTTTTCGTATTCATGAACCATACTCACGTTCGCGGAATATATCGTTATTCCCCTCTCCTGCTCTTGTTCTACGAAATCCATCGCTAGTTGTTTGCCTGCGAGCTCCTCAGATATCATCCCCGCCCCTGCGAGAAGGTTATCTGTCAAGGTGGTTTTACCGTGATCGATGTGCGCAACAATCCCTATGTTTCGAATCTGATCAGGTTTCCTCATCAACTTCTTAATTGTGGGGGTCACGTCCTTTGCCGCCATATTATCCTCTCTAATTATAATTTCTTTAATTTGTCCATAAATCTATATAAAGTTTCAATTCTATGAAAAAAGTTACATCCTTACCCTTACCTCGCACCTTCGGCTTCTCTTTCTATCCTCATTCTTTCGCGTATTACATTGCTCCTCTGGTCGTTGTTGGCGATCTCGATGAGCTCGTCCGCGATTGCTTGAGCAAGGGTTTTCCTGCTCTGGAAAGTTTTCGAGAATATGTCCTGCGCGATCAAGCGAAGGGAAACATCCAGCCTCCTCTGCGGGGAGACAACCACCGCCTTTCGTGCGATTATCCCTCCCAACCTGTACCCCATCACTTCCTCATATAACGCTCCGTTCTCTACCGCGGTCACTAGAATTTGAATCGGATTCTTTTTCGTTCGCCTTTCGATTATCTCAAACGCCTCTTTCATAGACTTGAAAACCTTTTGGTAATTCCCAACGACGTGTCCTGACGTTAGTTTATGTTTCTTCCCCTTATGGCCGGGAACGAAAAGCTTGTTTATAAACCTTTCGACAACGTTCATCTTTGATTTATGAATAGATACCGTTCCGTACCTACCGCTCGTTTTCGGCAGAACTACAGGTCGTAAATTTATGTATTTTTTCAGACCGGGGTCTTTCACTTCAACCCCCGAAAAATCCCATCTGTTGAAAAGAAGAATCCTCATATTATCCGCCTTCTTTCGCCTTCTCTCTCTTCCCCTTCAGAATTTCAGATAATGGAACACCATTCACAGCGATAACCTTGTATTTAATCCCGTGCATTGATCCAACCGCTCCACCCTGTGAACCTCCAAGTCCCACGAGGAGGACCTCGTCATGCTCGTCTATGTGTTTTATCGCTCCTGTCTTCGGGACGAATGCCGTGACCTGTATACCATTCTTTATGAGCTGACAACGAACAGCCTTTATTATTCCGGAATGTGGCTGCTTTTGTTCAACTCCCTTTTTCTTGAGAACGAGCGCTTTCGCTATCGGGGCTCCTTTAAGCGGGGTCTTCCCCCAGAGCTTTAGCATCTTCCTCTTTTTCTGGTCAGAGCTCCACCTGAACTTCCCCCTTTTCTTCTTCAAATTCCTCGCAGCGAACGCTCCTCCCATGTTATCCAATCCTTAGGACAAAGTCAAAGACTTTGTCAATTTTTTATCATCTAAGCCTTAAATTCTTGATGTTGAAATGTCTTTTAAGGAATTCCCTTATCATCTTTATGTTTTTTCCTCCTTTGCCTATTACGGTTGACCTGTCGGAGGAAGGGATCGAAACTGTTATCACACCATCGTGAATTTCAATTGAATTTGTATTCGGTATTAGGTTATGGACGAGTTTCTCTGGTGTGTCAGCGTGTTCGAATATCTTCACTTTCTTCCCTAACGCCCTGCACACATTTTTTATTTTTACCCCGTTCCTTCCTATCGCCATTCCCATTTTTCCTGGTTCTATGAGGAAGTAAACTGTGTCCTCGTTCATCAAACAATCCCTTACGTGAACTCCTACTAATCTCTCGAATATCCCCACGAAGCGGACATGCTCAGTAGTCAGTTTTATCGCCATTTTCTACCAGCTCACTTTTTTATCCCCAGTAACATCACGTTAAACGGCTTACCGCACAACTCTCCAAGTTGTCTGGAGTTCCCCTTGAATTTTTTGATTTCTACTTTAAAGTTTTTATTGTAATAATTTAACTCGTTCATCACGTCTTCCTTACAGTTTGTGGGTAGGATAACGTATTTAACGTTATCGCTTTTAATACCTTTTATTACGTTTCTACTTCCGATTACCAACTTCTTCTCCTTCATCCCCTCTTTGATTTCCTTGTCTATTGACATTCGCATCACTAATAAATATAACCTAGTAAAGCTCCTCCTACCTCGTCCTTTTTTGCTCGTCTGTGATCGACTATACCTTTCGAAGTGGTCACAAACAAAATCCCCACGTTAACGGACGGCAGGAATCTCTTCTCCCAAGATATGAATTCGTCTTTTTTGAGATAAAATCTCGGTCTGATAACGCCGCAATCATTTATTCTCCCAAGAAGTTCCACTCGAAATTTCCCGCTCTTCCCGTCGTCGATGAATTCGAACGAACCAATGTACTTGTTCTTCTGCATCAGCTTGAGAATTTCCTTTATAATACTAGAACTGGGAACTAGGCAATCCTTCCTACCGATTCTATCCGCATTCTTAATGACGGCAAACACATCAGCAAGCAAATCGTGCTTCATAGTTGAAACCTCACTCAAATTTTTCAAAACCCAGTTCTTTTGCGATCTCCCTGAAACATTGCCTGCAGTAGTGAAGACCGTATTTGTTTATAACGCCCTCTGTTTTTCCGCATCTCCTGCAGGGTTTCACATTCCTTCCGAACTTCCTTTCTTTTGGTTTGTTGAACTTCATGAACCTAGCGAGCTTCACGGGCTTTTTCTCTATCTGCTTTCTCGCGTTTTCGAAACTCATATCAACACCTTTTAGCTTTCATTCCTCCTCTTTTGAAATCTCAACATCGTATTCTTTTTTTACCCACTCCTTCGTTTCTTCCTTGGTTATCCTGTGTTTCTTCCCTACCTTTTTCTTACGTATCTTTCTCCTCTTGATCCTGAATCCGGGCCTAACAAGAGTAACGCATATGTCCATACCTATTATCCCTATTTCAGGATCATATTTCACGCCAGGAAGATCTATGTACTCCTTCACACCTATCGAGAAGTTCCCATTATTGTCAAATTGATCGGGACTCATTCGGTTTTCATTTGCTTTCAGAGTGTTTCTTAGAAACTCCTTCGCCTTCTCCCCCCTTATCGTTACCTTCACACCGATTGGCCTTTTCTTCGCGACACCAAACGTCGTCCTCTTGTGGGTTTTTGTAACCACAACTTTCTTTTCTGATAGCTTTTCGAGGAGTTTTTTCGCCATCTCAAGTTTCGGGCCTGCCTCTCCCACTCCTATATTGATCGTGATCTTCTCCAGCATTATCTCTCTCATGGGATTCATTTAACCTCACCAACCAGTACGTATTCTTTAACCGTTTCCATCTCTCCGTCCTTGGTTTGCAGCACAATCCTGTTGCTCTCAAGCATGCTTTTTCGATCGAAAACTTCCTTTACTTTCCCTTTCACCCCAATGTTCTTTCCTGAGATGACGATTGCTTGCGAATTTTTATCGAACTTGTAATGCTTCAAAATCTTCTGAGTGGAAATTTCGATGAGAAGCGAATCATTGGGTTTGTAAATATTCTTTTCCGTCAGGATATTCCTTCCGTCATGAAGGTTAAGCTGTATGATCCCGCCCTTTAGGGTTCTCTTGTCTTGTATCATGCATAGTTTTTTGTCTGCCTGCGAAGAAGCCATCTCCTCAAGGAATAAACCGTGTTTACCCACGGAAACCCTGTAATATTTTTTGATATTCGGGATTTCGATGGCATCCATTAGCCCCACAGGATAATTCGGGTCTTTCCTCACCTTCTTGTCAACCAGTATCTCCCCTTTCTTTATCGCGTTCTTCGCTTCTTTGATAGTTTCGAACATATTCAATACGTTCCTGAGCAAGACGAGAAGAGGTATGCATTCGGACTTTTTGTGTGGCCCTGGTCTTGGCGAGACAACAAATGTATTCTCCTTCTTACCCATTTTCCAGTATTTCGGGATCGAATATCTTTTCAAATGCACATTACCCACCTTTCCCCTTTCGCTTCTCCTTGGTTTCCCTTGACCTTTCAACGATCATCTGTCTCCTTTTGTCTTCCATTTTTGAATCGATTATGATAAGGTTAGATGGGTCTATCGGCCTCAAGACCTCCGATCCGTCAACCTTCTTAACGTTCAGCCCTTCAACATAAACTTTGCTAGTTTTCAGGTCTATCCTTTCGATCTTCCCTTTGAACCCTTTATTCGAGCCTCTCATGACCTTAACCTCATCCCCCTTTCTCAGGGGAAGTGAACGCTTTCCGAATCTATTTCTCAAAACCTCCGAGAGGTGGGCGGAAACAAATTTCTGTTTTACATGCAAAGGAGCCTTGTGCCTGTATTTTCTCTGTTTTCTTGGTTTCACGCTGGCTACCCATTTATTTGACCATTCCTTCATATCACACCACTATTGTCGCGATTTTACCGATTGTTGGAAATCTTTCCACAGCTTCCTTCGCCACAGGACCCTTTATCTGCGATCCCTTGGGTTCGTCCTTCTCGTCAACTATGACCGCTGCGTTATCCTCGAAAT
>CAYFVC010000068.1:0-25867 GCA_964346665.1 uncultured archaeon | reverse complement strand
ACATCTATCTCGCCCAGTTCCCCTGCCACCGCCCGAAGTTTTCGAGAGATTTCGAAACCAGGTTTTGAAGGAGAGAGTCTTGCTCGGCATGAGCAGAAAAGCTTGTGTTGGGTATCGAGCTGCTGGTGGATCTCGATACCGCATTTAAGTCCTATTTTTTCGTAATTCATACCCATCTTTCCCTCATTCAATCAATTGATTTTGAATAATTTTAAATAATATTACTCTAATAATACTACTTAATACAGCTATTTAATTAATTAAATAGGTTGTGAGAAAATGAGGGAGATCGAACACATCAAAAGGATGGAAGAAGAGGTCAGCAAGGAAGTGGAAAAAGCGAGGAAAAAAGCCGAGAGAATCGTGAGCTCCACATCTTTAGAGAGGGAAAATATAATAGAGAACGAATTGAAACTTGCGGAGTCCAAGAAAAAAGAAATACTGGAGAAGGCCGAGAGGGAGGCGGAGAGAGAAAGGGAAAAAATAATGAAAGAAGTCGAAACCCGGACAAAGGAAATCGAAAAGAAGGGGAAGAAAAATCTCTCGAAGGCGATGGATATAATTCTGAAGGGTTTCGGAGAGTGATCAAATGCTCAGGCCCGCAAGGATGTGCAGACTTGATTGCATAATACCCGAGGATAGCAAGAGCAGATTGGTGGAATCCTTACATAAGAGAGGTATAACGCAGATCGAGTTTCTCGAGGATTCCTACCTCGAGGAGAATAAGATAGAGAGGGATCGACCTCTGGAGAAGGTAACTGATATCTCGAAACTCCTCCTCAGGATAAGGAAGATTATAGATTCTTTAAGCAAGTTCGAACTAAAACCTCAGGTCAATCTGGTCGAGGACATACTGGGCGTGGAGAAGATCGATAAAAAGAAGATGGAGTATATCGATTACAAAGAGCTGATAAAAAAAGCGGAGAGCATTCTGAAAAAAACCGAGGAAGTCGTTGAAAACGGAACGAAACGTATGTACGAACTCGAAATGAAGAAGTCAAGCGTGACGGAGAAGATAAAATCCTATGAACATTTCGAAAGTTTGGAATTCAGGCTCGAACACCTGGAGGAATCAAAATACGTGTACACCGTTATCGGCCTTATATCGAGAAACGAACTGGTTTTGCTGAGGGATGAACTCGAGAAGAAATTTGGTAAAGAGATCCTGATAAGTGAAGGAGGCGCTGTTGAGAACAGGATCGCGGTTAGCTTATGCGTAATGAAAGACAGAAAAGAGGAATTAGATTCTATTCTCAGGGAATTCGGATTCGAGAGGATGAGAATCGAGGGCGAAGGTTACATCAAACAAATACTCGAAAAGTTACGAAAAGAGGTGAAAACAGCGGAATCTGAAAAAGACAAGATGGAATCTGAACTCAAGCACATTCATAAAAATTATTACAGGGATCTGCTGGTGACAGAGGAGCTCCTGGATATAGAAAAGGAGAGATGTGAGATATTCATTTCGTTCGGGAAAACAACGAAGACCGTTGTCCTTCGAACGTGGGTTCCCAGAAAGAATTACGTGGAGGTTGAGAATATCATAAGAAATGGAACGAAAAATTCGTGTGTGATAAATTATGACCTAGACCCAGAAAACGCTCCTATTCTTCTGGAAAACCCCAAGCCATTAAAACCCTTCGAAAGCCTTACGAAACTTTTTGCTCTGCCAAAATACAACGAGATAGACCCTACTATCCTAATCGCTCCAACATTCTGTCTGTTCTTCGGGATAATGTTAACGGACGCAATGTACGGGTTGTTCCTCGTGATCGCGGGTTTGATGATAAGGAAGTCCTTGGGGAAGTACTCGGATACCGCAAAGAGTGGAGGTGTGATCGTGATCGGGTGTGGATTGGCAGCGATATTTTTCGGGATTTTGACAGGAAGTTATTTCGGGGATTTTCTGGCGAATGACATGCTGGGCAGAACACCCCAAGACATCGCGCTGTGGATGGATCCAATGTATAATGGTAATGCGATGGTATTCCTTCTCGTGGTCGCCGGGATCGGTCTTGTCCACCTATTTTCGGGTTACTTCTTCGGGGCATGGGATTCGCTAAGAAGGGGGGAGAAGAAGAAAGCGATCACGAAATACTTGTCATGGTACGTATTGCTGGTTGGGGTTGTAATGGTTGTTCTCACGATGTTCCCCGGTGGGGATCCACTGCTTCCGCAGATATTCATGTATCCGGGAGCGATAATCGCTTTGGTGGGTATAGTTTTACTTTTCATTGGCGTGGGTTTCATGACCTTCATAGAACTCATAGGGATCGTGGGGAACACGCTGTCCTATGCTAGACTTTTGGCGTTGGGTTTAACAACGGCCGGGATCGCGATAAGTTTCAACTTCCTTGCAAGGATGGTCGCCGGGATCCCATACGTGGGGATAGTGGTCGCGATAGTAATTTTTATATTTGGACATCTTATTAACATACTTATAAACAGCTTGGGTGCGTTTGTCCATTCGCTCCGTTTGCACTACGTTGAACACTTCGGGACGTATTATGATGGGGGAGGAGCGGAATTCAAACCTTTCAAGGAAAATAGGAAATATACTTATGTATAATAAAGGAGGGAGTGAAGGGAATGGCAGTTGAGGAAATAATAACGACGTTTTTCAGCGGAAACGTGTTAGGAGCAGTAGGAGCTGCGATAGCGATAGCGATTGCGGGCGTTAGCTCAGCTAGGGGTCTGGAAATAGCGGGAAACACGGCGGCAGGAGCCACAGGCGAAAAGGAAGAGAACTTCTCTTCGGCGCTTATCTTGCAAGCTTTGCCCCAAACCCAGGTCATATACGCGTTCATAATAGGAATCCTGATAATCCTGGGGGTAATGGGCGGGAACATGACGATAGAAAAAGGCTTTCTCTCGCTGTTTGCAGGAATAGCTGTCGGGATTACAGGGATTTCCGCTGTTTCGCAGGGTAAGGTCGCATCCTCGTCCATAGGGGCTACAGCAAAAAACGCAGCCGTGAAAGGTAAAGTGCTGATATTCGTCGTTATGCCTGAGATTGCAGCGCTTTTCGGGTTCGTTACGGCGATAATGCTGCTGATAACCGGGCAGGTGTTCTAAGGAATGAAAGCGAAAGAAGGCGAGTATGCGTATGCATACGGGGTAGTCAGCGGTATGACTGCGAAATTGATAGGTGATAAAACGTTAGATGAGCTAACGAGGTTCAGGAGTGTTGAGGAAGTCGTTGCGTTCCTGGAGGGGACGGACTACGAGCCTGAAGTAAAGAAAGTGGTCGGGAAAACCATTGAAATCCGAAACCTCGAATACGCTCTAAAACATCACTTCGTCCGGATTTACAAGAGTATAGTTTCATCCATCCCTGAATCCGACCAGGAGGATCTGAACAAGATAATTTCCGAGGGCTTGAAAGTGGAGAATCTCAAGATTATCATGAGGGGGATTCACTCAGGTACGGAACCCGAAAAAATAGAGGAGCTTTTGGATATGATCACGGATGAAAAATTCATGACAGAACTGACGAAAGCGAAGAATGTTGAGGAATTTATAGCGAATCTCGAAAAAACCGAATACCACGATGTTTTGGAGAAAAAATTGCCAGAATACAGAGAACTTGGGAATCTCCTCCCCTTGGAGAATTCCCTTGACAAACACCTGATAGATTCCTGGAGGGGTATAGTTTCGAAAGATCTTCGAAGGTTCGTTGAAATCAAGATAGACACGATAAACATTCGAACGCTTCTCAGGTGTAAGGTTTCTGGCATTCCCAGCAGGGATTACCTAATAGAGGGAGGTTATTTACAAACGAGAATGAAGGACATGGAGAGAGGTGAAGTAAAGGATGTGCTAGAAATCCTTGACAAAACCCCATACGGAAAAGCCTCAAGAGAAGCGATGAGCGAATACGAGAAAACGAAATCGCTGGTATCCTTCGAGAAGAAACTGGAGTCAGAGGTTATGAGATTCCTTAAAGAGAATGCGATACTAAGACCGTTAGGCGTTTTCTCTGTAATTTCATTCATAAACGCGAAGAGGAGGGAGGTGAAGAACTTGAACACAATAGTCATTTGCAAACATCATGACATCCCTCCGGAAGGTATAAAGGAGATATTGACGTGATATCATGGGGATGAAAGAGATCGAGGAGAGGATAAGAGAATCCGGAAGGAAGGAAGTAGAGGAAATAATGAAGGAAGCGGAGAATGAAGTGAAAAGCGTGAGAAATGAATTCGAAACGGAGGCGAAAAAACGGGGCGAGGAAATAATAAGGGGGGCGGAGATAGAAGCAGAACTCGTAAAAAGGAGGATACTGGCTGATTCGAAGTTAAGGGTGAAGGAAATCATCGATAATAAGAGGAATGAAATAATAGAGCAAGTCTTGGAAAACGCCAAGAAGAAAATCATGAATTTGAGCAGCAAGGAAAAGAAAAGAATACTCAAGAAGCTCGCTGAGGAAGGGAAGAAACAGATTGAAGATCCTGTCGTTTTCGTGGACAAGAAGTACGTACGTTTGCTGAAGGGGGCGAAACCCTTAGGGATGAATGACTTCGGCGTTATCGTAAGGAGCAGGAAAGGACGATCGGAAGTCAACAACACCCTTTCGAAAAAACTGGAACAACTGAATGAGATGTTAAGGCACAGGATAGCGGAGGTGTTGTTCGCATGACGAAGGTATTCGTTATAGGGGATGAGATAACGGTGACCGGTTTAAAGCTTGCTGGATTGAAGGATTCGTATGTAGCCACATCTGAAACTATCGGTTCTATACTGGACAAGCTTGGAGAGTCGGAAATCATAGTCATAACCCATTCCCTCTACCAAACCGCTAGAAAGAGGATAGATAGGATGAAAGACAAAATCGTTATAGAAACACCCGATGCGAAAGGCGGTGGTGAGGACATCGTGAACAAAATCATAAGGGACGTGATAGGGTTTGAAATAGTTAAAGGGTGAGAAAATGGGAAAGATCATAAGGATTGCGGGGTCATTGGTTGAGGCCGGTGGGATGAAAGGCTCGAAGATTTATGAGCTTGTGAAGGTGGGGAAGGAAAAACTCCTTGGAGAGATAATACGGCTGAAGAAGGATGTCGCCTCAATTCAGGTTTACGAGGAAACAACAGGTTTATCCCCCGGCGAACCTGTGGAGGAAACTGGTTCGCCCCTTTCGGTCGAATTGGGACCGGGGGCAATAAAATCCATATACGACGGCGTTCAACGTCCGCTGGAAATAATTCAGGAGAGGACAGGGGAGTTCATAGCCAGGGGGATTGTCGCGGACCCTATCGATAAGAAAAAGAAGTGGGATTTCAAACCCCTGAAAAAGAAAGGGGACGAGGTGAAAGCAGGGGATGTAATAGGGGAGATACAGGAAACGAAAATAATCAAGAACAGGGTCATGATTCCGTACGGAATTGAAGGGAAAATACAATGGATAGGAAAAGGGAAATTCACTGCGGACGAGACTTTATGTAAAGTCAGAAAGGGTTCGAAAGTTTACAATGTGAGCGCAACGCAGAAATGGCCTATCCGAAAGCTCAGGCCTTACAGGGATAAGCTCGCTCCAGAAGTCCCGCTCATAACAGGTCAGAGGATATTCGATACGTTTTTCCCTATTGCAAAAGGAGGAACATCAGCGATACCCGGAGGTTTCGGGACGGGGAAGACCGTTGCTCAGCATCAGCTAGCTAGGTGGGTTGATGCGGATATCATTGTTTACGTAGGGTGTGGGGAACGAGGGAACGAGATGTGCGAGGTTCTGAGGGACTTCCCGAAGTTGAAAGACCCGAAAACAGGAGAACCATTGCTAGAGAGATCAGTCCTCATCGCGAACACGTCAAACATGCCCGTAGCCGCTCGTGAAGCGTCTGTTTACACCGGGATAACCATCGCTGAGTACTATCGAGACATGGGTTATGATACCGCGGTTATGGCGGATTCGACCTCGAGATGGGCAGAAGCCATGCGAGAGATTTCCTCAAGGCTGGAGGAAATGCCTGGGGAGGAAGGTTACCCAGCTCACCTGGCTTCCAGGCTGGCGGAATTCTATGAGAGGGCAGGGAGGGTCTTGACCCTCGGGAGCAAGGACAAGAAAGGATCCGTGAGCATTATAGGAGCGGTATCGCCTCCAGGAGGGGATTTCTCCGAACCTGTCACGCAAAACACACTGAAAATAACGAGGGTCTTCTGGGCGTTGGACACAACACTTGCCGACAGGCGGCATTTCCCCGCGATAAACTGGCTGACTTCGTATTCCTTGTACAAGGAACACGTTTCGGACTGGTTCACGAAGGAGGTCAGCAAGAATTGGATGGAACTCAGGGACGAGGCAATGACCATGCTTCAAAAAGAATCCGAACTGAGGGAAATCGTTCAACTTGTCGGTCCGGACGCGCTTCCCGAAAGGGAAAGGCTTCTTCTTGAAGTAGCTAGGATGATAAGGGAGGATTTCCTTCAGCAGAACGCGTATCATGATATAGATACCTTCTGTCCTCTGGAAAAGCAGTACGAAATGATGAAAGTGATCCTTAAATTCTATGAAAGGGCTGGATTGTCTTTGGCGAAGGGAGTGAGCCTGAATGAAATAACGAAGCTCGAGGTCATAGACAAGATAGCGAGGATGAAAGAATTGAAAGACAAAGACTTTGAGAAAAGGATAAATGAGATAACAAAGGATTTGAAGGAGAGATTAGGGTGATAATGATGGTCGTGAGAGAATACACAAGCGTGGTTGAGGTCACAGGACCTCTGATGATTGTGGAAGGCGTGAAAAACGTGAAGTACGGAGAAGTTGTTGAAATCGAAGTTAAAGGGGGAGAAAGAAAACACGGACAGGTCCTTGACGCTATGGAAGACAAGGCGGTGGTTCAGGTCTTCGAAGGGACTTCTGGACTTGATACGAAGATAACGAAGGCGAAATTCCTTGGGGACACCATGAAGATACCCGTTGGGATTGGAATGCTCGGTAGGATTTTTGATGGAGCTGGCAGGCCGAGAGATGGAAAGAAAGAGATTGTTCCGGAAGCACGACTCGACATAAACGGGTACCCGATAAACCCGACAAGCAGGGTATACCCTAGGGATTTTATACAAACAGGTATTTCATCAATGGATGGTATGAACACTCTCGCTAGGGGACAGAAGCTTCCCATATTTTCAGGGGCCGGCCTACCGCACAACGACCTCGCAGCGCAAATCGCAAGACAGGCGAAGGTTCCCAGCTCGAAGGAGGAATTCGCTGTAATATTCGCGGCGATGGGCATAACCTCGGAAGAAGCGAACTTCTTCAGGAAAGACTTTGAACGTACAGGCGCTTTGGAGAGGATCGTAACATTCCTTAACCTCGCGGACGATCCCACAATCGAAAGGATTATCACGCCGAGGATCGCTTTAACAACAGCGGAGTTCCTCGCTTTCGAACACGGGATGCACGTACTCGTTATACTCACGGACATGACAAACTACTGTGAAGCGTTGAGGGAGATATCAGCTGCAAGGGAAGAGGTTCCGGGGAGAAGGGGTTATCCTGGTTACATGTACACCGATCTTGCAATGAACTACGAAAGAGCGGGCAAGATAATAGGGAAGAAAGGGAGTATCACCCAGCTTCCTATTCTAACCATGCCTTCCGACGACATAACACATCCCATCCCAGACCTTACGGGTTACATAACAGAGGGCCAGATTGTCCTGAGCAGGGAACTACACAGGAAAGGGATATACCCTCCTGTTGATGTCCTCCCATCGCTTTCGAGGCTCATGCAGGAAGGTATAGGGAAGGAGAGAACAAGGGAAGACCACGCCGACGTTTCGAACCAGCTTTACGCGGCCTACGCCGAAGGCCGAGACCTAAGGGACTTGGTCGCTGTCGTGGGAGAGGAGGCGTTGACGGAAAGGGATAAAACATTCTTGAAGTTCGCTGAGAGATTCGAAAGCGAGTTCGTCAACCAGAGAAAGGATGACGACAGAACGATTGAGAACACGCTCAAGGTCGGGTGGGATTTACTGAGCATATTACCAGAGAGGGAACTGAAGCGAATATCCCTCGAATTGATAAAGAAATACCTTCCGAAGAAGGGGAAGTAGTATGCCTAAGATTATTGAAGGCGTTCACTTGACAAGAATGGATCTCATGAAGACAAAGAATCGCATGAGACTTGCGACCAAAGGTCATAAACTCCTGAAGGAAAAGAGAGATGCTTTGATAACCGAATTCTTCAAGGTCGTTGATAAAGCCAAGGGCATAAGGAGCGAACTGTCGGAGACCCTGGCTCACGGAAGGGTTAATCTCGTAAAAGCTAAAGCCCTGATGGGGTCTCCTGAAATACAAAGCGTTGCGGAAAGCACGCCTCAGGCGAAAGAAATAGAATTCTCTTTCCAGAATATAATGGGTGTCAAAATCCCTCAGATAGTTAAGGGAGAAGAAATAGAGGAATTGAAATACACCCTGATTTTCATGACCCCGAAGCTGGAGGAGGCCATGAACAATTTCTCATCCGCTTCCAAACAGCTTATGAGACTTATAGAGAGCGAGGAAACGGTGAGGAGGGTCGGCAACGAGATAAAGAAGGTTAAGAGGCGGACAAATGCTTTGGAATATATATTAATACCGAATCTAGATTTTACTAGGAAATACATAGAATTCAGGTTACAGGAGATAGAGAGGGAGAACTTCTTCCGATTAAAGGTGATAAAAAAGAAGAAGATGAGGAAGTGAAACTTATGTTCGCGAGCCACTGGATCATAGAGGACATTCTGAAGGCGGCCCAGGAGAAGAACCTGAAAGATCTCGCCAGCCTCTGCAGGAAATACGCGAAAAGATACCCCAAAGACCTCGAAATTCGTGAGATCAGCAAGGAAGTCAGGGAATACCTGAAGAGCAAGAACAGCCACAAACTTAGGAAAATAAGATCCAGACTGAAAGCTCTAGCGGAAACCAGGAAGCTCGAGAGTGCGGGTGGGACGGCGCTCTGGTTTGGTGACAGGAGAGCTAAGGGAGAGCAGAAAGTCAGGTAAATTTTTCGAATCACTTATTCAATCCCTCAACAGAAAACGTGTCTATTTCGGTTCTCGGGGTGATCTCCCCTGCGTAATTGGTCAGCATTAGCTTTCGTATTTTTTCTAAATCCTTTGTTTTCGCAAGAACCCACATCAGTTTCACGTACGCAGTTTCGCTTAACATGTCCTCCCCAGGGATCGCTTTAGATTCGATGAATAGTTTCCGGAGGTTCGCGTAAACATACGGGTTCACTCTCCCGTAAATCGTCTGGGACGTTATAACAAATGGAATACCCTGTTCTGAATACTTTTTGATCACGGTGGTCCAGGGTCTTTTCGAGACCTCGGTAGGGACGTGGCCCATGCCTGTTGCTTCAAGAACGAAGCCCTTGCATCCGTTCTTGACATGGAAGTCTACGACCTTAGGATAAGAACCCGGATAAACCTTTAACAAGGCAACATTCTCATCAATCTTCGTATCTAGCTCCACTCGTTTATCTTTCCTTTCCTTGAAATTTTTGTTCATCACCTCGATCTTCCCGTCCGTGAATATTTTCGCTAGTGGCGGTTCGTTCACCGATCGGAACGCGTCCCTTCTCGTTGTGTGCATTTTCCGAGCTTTCGTTCCCCTCATGAAATAGCAGAATTTGTCGCTAGTGCCTCCGTGCATGCAGATCCCAACTTCCCCGATGTTGGATATCGCCACGTGAGAAGCGCAGACCAGATTCATTCCAGCGTCTGACGAGCCCCTGTCGCTCGATCTTTGCGCGCCAACAAGGACGACAGGTTTGTAGAGATTCCGTAAAAAGAACGACAAAGCGGAAGAAGTGTAATGCAATGTGTCGGTTCCGTGAGTGATTATTACGCCTTTCTTTCTGGAGTTCAGTTCTTTCGCCACGAATTTCGCCAGCTCTTGCCAGTCTTCGTGATCGAAATCCTCGCTCATCTTGTTCATGGGGTTCGACATTTTCAGGTTGACTATTTTCACGAGCTCGGGGACGTTGTGAAGGAGTTCTTTAGGGTTTTCAACAGCGTAGACCCCTCCAGTCCTGTAATCCACTCGCGAGATTATCGTTCCCCCAGTTGAGAGGAGCGATACCTTCGGCTTTCTCGGATCGAATTCGGTCTTAAGCAAACTTTTCTTGGTTCTCCCGAATTCGTATTCCGCCTCTTCTTCTATCGCTCCCGGTTCCTTCGTTTTCGATTTCGAGATTTTCAAACCCTTCATATCAAAACCTATGTTATAGCCGTTGTCCAGTTTTATCACGATAGCATTAGGATTACCGAACTCCGGTTTAGGCATGAGCAGTCCGAAGTAACGCTTTTTCGATTTTTCGATGAGAACGCGATCACCTACTCCGATCTTTTTCCTTTTCAGGATTCTATGGATTTCATGAGAATACATAATTAGATATTGCAATTAGAATATAATAATTTAACCGTGGTCAAACTCCTTCCTTTAAAAGCTCTTCCTTTTCTATCTCTATCTTGCCTGTTTTTTCGAGAGGGGTTCTGCAAACTTGACAATAATAGGTTTTTCCCCCGAGTTCTTTTCGCTTGCGGTAGAAGTAATAGGTTATAGGGACTGTTACCAGAAGGAGCGGGATTGAAACTATGAATATTGTGACGAACACACATAAGAAAATCATTATGTAGAGATCTGTCTTATAGGATTCAGAGTCGCGTATGTTGTAGTTGCGGTTGCATTTCTTGCAAACGTATGTCCCTACCGCCATGATTATAATTTGGTTATGGAACTAAAAAACCCGAAAGGTTTAATCGAAATCACTCAGGCTTTTCTGCTTCCTAACGTAATCTCTCCTCATCTCATACAAGGTTTTCTTCATAACCTTTTCTTTCCTGTGCGCTGTCCAGTAATATGCCTCGTCTCTTGTTTTCCTTGTGATCAGCATCATTATCCTTCCAAGCTTCGTCCTCCCAACCCTCCCCCTCCTCTGGATCGAACGAATCTCGCTAGGAACGGGTTCGTAGAAAACCGCCAGCTCCATCTCAGGGATATCGATACCCTCTTCCCCCACAGAGGTTGTGACCAGTGTGTTGTATTTCCCTGATTTGAACTCCTCGATCCTTTTCTTCTGCTCTTTTTGAGTGATGCCTTCTCTCTGGCCCATGAATTCGACAGGTTTCGAATTTTTAACCTCTGAGAGGACGTTTACTATTTCCTTAACCATGTTCCTGTAGTTTGCGAAGACTATTATTTTCGAAAGAGGGTTTCCCTCGAACTGATTCCTAATGATTTCGCAGAGCTTCGTGATTTTCGGATGTCTGAAACCCTCTGCTACGAGTTCGCCTGTCAAGTACATCGCGTTCTTTATGTTTTTGTCCTTGACAATACTTTTCGAGGACCTCGTCTGTTCCGAACGCAGTTTCTTGAAATAGGTTTCTAGCGAAGATATTCCCTGGGTTTCCAGTAAACCAAGGGAATGCTCTATCTTTATTGCCTGGGACACGAGGGAAACTCCCCAGAATTTTTTATACCCTTTCGATTCCGAGGAGATGAGCTTCTTCTGTAAATCGAGCAGCTCGCGCTTCGTGACCAGCCTGATCGGTTTTGAAAAGCCGATTTTTCTAAGGTTTTTCAGCCTGTACTCATACGCCTTCCTCAGGCTTTCTCGTATGTTAACGAAGGTTTGAGGGAGCTCGACGTGAACCCATTCTATTTGCTTTTTCTTGACCCAGGGAGCGACATCGAAGTCCTCCTCCGTTCGTATCTCGACTGATTTGATCCCAAGGTTTTTCATTATCTCCTTGATCTTTTCCTTCGTCCCTCCGGGAGAGGCGGTCAGGCCGAGTATCCGAGGGTTTCTTGCGTTTTCCAGATAAACCTTCGCTATATATGGGTAGGCGTAATCCCCTATTGAATGGTGGGCTTCATCGAATACCACGAGCGAGAATTTCGAAATATTCAGTCTGTTGTTTTTCAAATCGTTCTCAACGGTTTGGGGGGTTGCGAAAATAATTTTCGAATGTCTGTAGGACTCCTTCCTTTCGCTTGGCTTGATCACTCCCGTAAGCAGGACGAAGTCTTTTTCCGGTAGATCTACCACGTCCTTAAAACTGTTCATATGTTGTTCGATCAAGGGCTTGGTGGGAGCGAGGATAAGGATTTTCGAATCAGGGTGTTTCTCGAGACGGAAAACGGACAAAACTATCGCTATCGGGGTTTTCCCGAGCCCTGTAGGCAAAACGCAGAGTAAATTGTTTTCGACCGCTCTTCCGAGTATCGCCTCCTGGTACATCCTTGATTCCAGCGATTTTTTCCGAATTAGAGGGTGATCAACGTACACCATAGTTATAGATTGTTTAAAGATTTATTATTTTTGTTTCGCAAAAATTCTGAAAATTTTATTAGAGACCTCAGATAATAATTAAAATGCATGAAAACAGGTTTTTGTTATGCCAAAGAAAACAATAGGCCTGATAGAGAAGGTTAAGATTTACGGGAATGGAAACGTGGTGGAGGCTGAAGCTCTTGTGGACACCGGAGCGAAGATGACATCGATAGATATAGAACTCGCTGGGAAGGCCAAGCTAGGACCGGTAACGAGGATGTACAAAACCAAAGCCCCAATAACGAAAGAGCTGGACTACAGACCTGTTGTGAAGGTTACAATCAAAATCAGGGGGAAGAAGTTCGAGGTGGAAGCGAACCTGAACGACCGTTCCCATATGAAATACCCCATCATTTTGGGAAGAAACATTCTCTACGGGAACTTCGTTGTTGACGTGTCAAAAAGCCCGAGAATAATAAAGCAGTGAATCACCTAGAAAGCCAAGGGTACGTTTTCTTCACTTCCGAAACGAAATTTTCCGGGGTGTATACCCCAAGCTCGGAAATTATCGCTGCTATGAGGTCGGGATCGACCCTTTCGAAAGCTATGTTGGAGATTTCCACACCCTTAGGAGGCTTATCCCAGACTTCTTTGGAAGAACGCTTTTCGATTGGTTCGGGGATTCCGTATATGGACTGCGGGTCGAACTTCCACGAATCCGCCAGGACGTAAACCGGGACACTGTATTTCTCGGCGACAATCGCGAACATCTCACTTCCTATCTTGTTTATAACCTTCCCTTCACTAGTTATCGCATCCGCTCCTATTAACATGAGATCACATTCTTTCAGAGCGACCCTCCCTCCTGAATCAACGAAGTGTTTAACATGGATTTTCGCTTTCGTTAGCTCCTTCGCCGTTATCCTTCCCTGGAAGAGAGGGCGTGTCTCCGTGTTGTAAACAACGAAATCTTTTCCCTGCTCTTTCGCTCTTTTCAACGCGCCTGTAACGCTCGATGAATGGCAGTGCGTGAATATTTTCATTCCGTTCTCGATCTTGTTCGAGCCAATATCAGCGATTGATTTCTCAGCGACTTCGTAATGGTAAAGCACCTGCCTGCATGCAGAAAACATCCTGTTCGTCATTTCATTCGTTTCGCCTTCTGACCCTATTTCCTTTAACACGAACCTGATAGAATTCCTGAGCAATGGTTCCGTAGGTCTTGTTTTCATCAATCTTTTCGAAGCGGAGGAGAACTTCGAAATGAAAATGTATGGCTTTCGAAAATTCTTTTTTGAGAAGTACGCTATCAAAGCTTCCATAGAAGCTTTCGCAACGTTCTCCGCCCCCTGGATCTTCACGGACTTTATGTCCCTCAGAATTTTTTCGAATTTTTTCATAATAAAGAATTGTTTCAAATCCTTAAGCCCTTAATTATTTCTTTTCATCCTTCACGGGTTTGACCTTCAGCCCGATCCCCTCAAGACGTTTCTTGAATTTGTTAAGGGCGAGGTTTATGTCTGGGAGGTTCCTTCCGCCCGTGCAGATTATCTTTCCTGAACCGAAAAGCAGAAAAGCGGTTCTCGGGCTTTTCATCCTGTAAACAAGACCTGGGAACTGCTCGGGTTCGTATTCTACCTCTTCCAAAGACATTGCGACTTCCTCAAGCATTAGTCTCGGTTTCACCTCAATCTTGGTCGACGCCACGATGTTCTCGATGGTTATTTTGAACTTCCTCGGCATGGAAGTCCCGGTTTTCCTTATATTATTAACTATTTTTTTCATCGCATCCTTTGCCATGGATATACTCTTCGCGCCCGTGCACACGATCTTTCCTGAAGAGAAGATAAGCGCTGCGGCTCTCGGATCCTTTATCCTGTAAACGAGACCTGGGAACTGCTCGGGTTCGTATTCCGTGTTCTCCATCTTCTCCACAAGCTTGTTGAGGGTGATTCTTTTTCCCAGGACTGCGAAGGCAACGACATTCTCGACCTTTATGTAAAATTCCACCACAAGAACACCCTATATTAATGTATTTGTATCTATCTTATAGTAAATCAATTAGTTTTCTAGACAGATATCATTTACCTTGGTTTTCATTTTAAGATACCTTTATTTCGGTCGATTTTTCTACATCGTCTAAATTATCCATATATTCAAGAAGGGGCGATTTAAAAATTTCTCTTTTTGTTACCTCTTTTTCGGGCCATATTTGCTTATAGCCTAACTTATCCATCTTTTCAAGAAGAGCCGATTCAAAAAGTTTTCTTCTTGTTACAGGGTTTTCTGGGATTGTTACCTTCAGAATTATATCACCATCTTGTTCAATACTTTCTATTGGTGGGTAAAATTTCAATTTTTCTTTAACATCGTTGTAGTCTTCAATTTTTTGGCCAGTCTTCTTCATAAAAGAGATTTCATATCCCATATTATCAAAGACTAGATATCAAGTTTTATAAAGCTAATACGAACTCTCGATATCGAAATTAATTAGTTTTCTTCTCGAAAAGTGTGGTTTGTTTCACCTTTACTTTTTTCTCTTCCCTCTTTTCCTCCTTTTTTGGTGTCTTCGGCTTCTCTGCTCTTTCCTTCCTTACGGGGATTTTCATCAGCCTCTCCATCGCTTCTTCCGTTTTTCCTTCAACGAGAAGTTCGAAGAGATTTTCGAATGTTTTCGGATCGAGGTTCGCCTTCTTCAAATTCTCCAGCAGAATCTTTTTCCCCATCTCCTCAACCGAGAGTTTGTGTTCTTCTAGGGTTTTTGAAGGAAGTTTCCTTTCGTGTTTCTCCCTTTTGAAGGAAAGGAGAAGCTTTTCAGCGAATTTCATTTCTATCTCATTCACAAGCGTATCTTTCGCACCCTTAAGATTGAGCCTCACTATCGGTTTTTTCTCTGGGTTCTCTTGGACGATCTTGTTGAGTTCACCTTCAATCGTTTCTATTCCTTCGTTCTCGAACGTTTTGTAGTACACCTTCCTCTGGTTTTCTAGCTCAACCCATTGTATTTCGCTTACATCTTTACCCTTCGTTTCCACAACCCAGAAACCCTTGAGTTTCTCTGATTCTTCCTTGAGCTGGGTTGGAATGAGCGAACCCGTAAGGAGGAATGATTTTCCGTTGTACTTGCTTTGCCTCGCTTCGTGTACGTGGCCGTTGATGTAGAGATCGAAGCCCTTCGGGATCTTGTTGAGATCGAGCGTGTGCGGGGCGTATAGGAATTCAGTTACGGACTGGTGGAGGAGGAATATGTTGAAGCACCCTTGTTCTGGTTTGGGTTTCCAATTCGAAATCACGTTTTCCGCGTACTGGTCCGGAACCCCTGACATCCCGTGAACAGCGACACGCTCGCTTCCTTTCTTGAATATCACACCGTTGCAGTGGAGGTAGATAAGAAAACCGGCTTTTTCAAGGGCTTCGACCGGATTAAGCAGGCCTTTCGTTCGTCTTTCATGTGTCCCGTGTATCGCCACGATCGGGATCCCCATCAGAGCGATCTCCGAGATCTTCGAAATGTCCTTCTCTATCCCCTTCACGAGCTTCACATCATTCTTAACGAGCAATGGTTTTATCATGAGTTCCATCGCCTTCGTCAAGGTTTCAGCATCAGGATTTCGGGTGTCGAAAACATCGCCGCCGAAAATTATGAGATCGCAGTCCTTCGTTTTCTCGATCGCTTCCCTAAACGCCTCATAAGAATCTTCCTGCCTTTCCGTTCCTGCCCCGAAGCCGAAATGGAAGTCCGAAAGAATCGCAATTCTCATGGGTATTAAATTAGGAAAAGGTAATAAAAATGATAAGGAATTTAAAGGTTCGGGTTTAAATGATATTAGGTGATTCGATGGCAAAAAATGATTATCTGAGACAATCCGAAGGTGTCAATATAGGTATAAGTTATCTTATTGCAAAACTCCCTCCAAATACTATTATAATGTGCAGTTATGAATGCACCAAACCTGATTCTAGATGTCAGAATCGAACTTCATGTCCAGGTCCAGAAGAAATGAGCAAAAGACGTCGAAACATGGGTGGATACTTTTATTTCGCAGGAACTGGTTAATAGCTCAAACTTAAAAATCTCCTTGTTAAGAAAATAAAATGTCTGGTATAATCGGGATATACTCGGTTGACAAAAAGAATATAGTAGGTGAATTATTCTACGGATTAGCGGCCTTGCAGCACAGGGGAGAGGAGGGCTGCGGTATAAGCGTAAACGACGGGAAATACTTTCGAACGCTGAGGGGGGACATACTTGTTTACTATTTTTTGAAGGATAGACTGGAAAGCCTGAAAAAAATGAAGCCTTGGGTTGGGATAGGGCACACCCTTTATGAAAGGACGGGCGATTTACAACCCGTGGAGCAATGGGGCGAGGAAAACGTTAACATCTCGTTGGCGATGGACGGTGTGCTTCTCGGATTCGGGGAGAAGAAGCATGACAGCGTTATGAGAACGCTCTTTTTGGATTATCTAAAGGAAACTGGGAATTTTTATTCCGCTGTTGAGAAACTTATGGAAAAACTTGATGGTAGGGGTCCCTACAACGTGGTGATAACCGCTCGGAAGGGAGGGAAGTTTTACCTGATAGCCTTCAGAGACCCTAAAGGGATCAAGCCTATGTGCCTTGGTAAAAAGGATGATACGTACATAATAGCGTCAGAAACGAAAGCATTGGATATCGCAGAAGCGGATTTCGTGAGGGATGTCGAACCCGGCGAAGTGATCATAATATCGAAAGATGGATTGAAATCAAGAGTCCTTAAGAAGGACAAGCATTCGCACTGCGCTTTCGAATGGGTTTACTTTGCCGACCCCACATCCGTTATCGAAGGGAGAAACGTGTATTTAGTCAGAAAAACACTCGGGGGGAAGCTCGCTAGGAGGTATCCTCTTGATATTGACATCGTGATGGCGTCTCCTGATTCCGGGAGGGCCGTCGCCCTAGGATACCAGCAGGGACTTTGTGAAATTAAAAATACATTCATACCGTTTGATGAGGTCTCCGTAAAGAATCCAGGAGCGAAGAGAACGTTTCAGGTGGAGAATCCAAAGGAAAGGGTGATGGTCGCCAGGACGAAATTCTTCATAAACAGAGATCTCGTTAAGGGGAAAAAGGTCGTCTGCGGGGATGATTCCATCGTCAGGGGAACCGTCTTTCGTGACGGGATGGTTTACAAATTAAGGAACGCAGGAGCTAGCGAAATAATCCTTGTGATATCCTGTCCGCCTCTCGCACACTCGTGCATAAAAGACCCGAAGGGCAAGACATTCGCCGCACAAGGATTGACAGGGTCGGTGGAGGAGATAGGAGAAAAGGTGGCGAAAAAACTCAATGTAAATCGTATCTGCTACCCCACGGTGAAGGAACTGGACGAAGCGATTGGGCATTCGGATACATGCAAAGCGTGTTTTGACGGGATATACCCCGTAAAGAAAAAGTTTGTCTTCTACGATGAAGATCGGGACGAAAAGAACATTGCATTCTACATACACAAACACAAATCAAAAAAGAAAAAACCAAAACGTTAAAGCCAACCAACTTCAACATCATCCGTTCTCCATCTCGAATCCACGTCTTTCGAAATTTTTAGGTCTGATTTGTGAGCTAGGATCCCTGTCCATGCGATCATTGCCCCGTTATCACCTGCGAATTCCTTGCGAACGAAATCGAATTTCGCTCTTCTCTCCTTGCACATAGTATTCATCATCTCCTGCAAACGAAGGTTCGTTGCAACTCCTCCCGTGAGCAGGACTTCGTCCTTTCCTAAATGCGCGAGCGCTCTTTCTGTCACCTCGGTCAACATGGAAAAAAAGACTTCCTGAATAGAGAAACAGAGGTTTTCGAGTTTCTCGCCTCTCTCGTGTTTGTTTATGCATGCTGTGAGTATTCCGGAAAAAGACAAGTCCATCCCTTTCACCACGTATGGAAGATCGACCCACTTCCCTTTTCTGGCGAGAATCTCGATTTCGGGAGCCTGGGGGAAGTCGAGACCTACGGATCGTCCGAACTTGTCGAGGGCGTTCCCTATTCCAATGTCCATGCATTCGCCGAACACTCGGTAGCGACCCTCGGAAAAAGAAATGATCTGCGTGTTCCCTCCGGACACGTAAACAACGACAGGATCTTCGAATCCTGAAGTCAGCCTACCGATCTCGATGTGCGCAACACAGTGGTTAATCCCTACCAAAGGTTTTCGATATTTTTTAGCGAGTTCTGTTGCTAGCTCCAAACCCTTGTAAAGACAGGGCGGGAGACCTGGTCCTCTGGAATAAGCTATTACATCGATATCTTTAATTTCGAGATTCGCTTTTCTCAGGGCTTCTTTCAGAACCTTTTCCTTAGCTTTCTCATGGTGTTTTCCAGCATCCATGGGGACGATTCCCCAGCCGGCCTTCGGTTTATACACAGATTTCTCGTTCGCAAGGATTTTGCCTTTTTCATCGCAAATTCCTACCCCGAATGTGTGCGCTGTGCTCTCAATTCCTAAACAAATCATAAAACCACTGTTTAATTAATCCTTCCAATATTTTTAAAAATCACGAATCGAATAGATTGGTATGACAGTTAAGGTTCTGCTTATAGGGAATGGAGCTCGCGAACACTCCATCGCGGAGGCTGTTCGTAATTCCCCGCAGAATCCTTCGCTTTTTTCGTACATAAAATCTAACAACCCTGGGATTCGATCTCTTTCGAAACATTCCGAGATAGGGGAGTATGATGATCTAGCGAAAGTGACGAATTTCGCGAATCAGGTCAAACCGGATTTCTGTGTGATAGGCCCGGAAGCACCGCTTGATTTAGGAGTAGTGGACTCCCTCGCTAGGGTCGGGATTCCCTCTATAGGGCCGACAAAGGAGCTAGCGAAACTCGAAACATCGAAATCTTTCACCCGTCTGTTGATGGAGAAGTACAATATCCCGGGTTTGCCAGAATTCAAGGTCTTCACGAGCATGGACGGCGTGAAGGAATTTCTCTATTCTCTCGATTCGTTCGTGGTGAAGCCTGATGGGTTGACAGGAGGGAAGGGAGTGAAGGTTCACGGAGAACATCTTGAAGGAACGGAAGACGCTTTGAAATACTGCGAGGAGGTCCTGAAAACGCATCCGTCCGTTATAGTGGAGGAGCGTTTGGAAGGTGAGGAATTCTCCCTCCAAAGTTTCACGGACGGGAAGTTCGTTCTGGATTGCCCGCCCGCGCAGGATCACAAGAGAGCGTATCCCGGCGACCAGGGACCTAACACAGGAGGGATGGGCTCGTATTCGTGTTCAGATCATCTCTTACCATTCCTCAAGAAAAGCGATATAAAGGAAGCCCATAGAATCACGGAGCTCGTTGCGAAGGCGATTCTTAAGGAAACCGGTTCTTTGTACAAGGGAGTTATGTACGGAGGTTTCATCGTGACAAAGGACGAGGTGAAGCTTCTCGAATACAACGCTAGGTTGGGAGATCCGGAAGCTATGAATGTCCTTCCGATCCTTAGGAGCGATTTCATAGATATATGTTATGGTGTGATAAACAATGGGTTATCGAAAGTGAAAGCGAAGTTTGAAGGGAAATCAACTGTTTGTAAATACGTCGTGCCGAAAGGTTATCCTGAAAACCCCGCGAAAGGAGAGAGAATCGAAGTCTCGCAAGTTCCGAATGCGAGGATGTATTACGCCTCGGTTGACCAAAAACAGGACGGTTTGTACATGAGCGGGTCACGAGCGTTAGCCTTCGTCGGGATTTCGAAAGATTTTGGGAAAGCAGAGAGGATCGCAGAAGAATCGATAAAATCGGTTAAGGGAAATGTGTTCCACAGGGAGGACATAGGAACGAAAGAGTTGATCGAAAGGCGTATACGCCACATGAAGATTATAAGGAGTAGGAGATGAAAACGAAAGTTATAGATGGGAAGAGTATCTCACAGTATATACTAAAGGAATTGAAGAGGAGGGTTAACATCCTTAAGGAAATGGGGATCGAACCCAAGCTTGACATAATTCTTGTCGGTTTCAATCCGGCCTCGGAGATTTACGTGGAAAAGAAGATTCGATCCTCAGGGGAGATAGGGATAAAAGCCGAACTGCACAAGTTCCCTAAAGATATAAAACAAAATGAACTTTTGAAAATGATAGAAAAGCTTAATTCGGACGAGGGTGTTCACGGAATCCTCGTGCAGCTCCCGCTTCCTAAACATCTGGATGAGCAGAAGGTTATTGATACTATATGCCCGGAAAAGGACGTGGACGGTTTGACTACTTACAACCTAGGGAATTTGTTTGTGGGCGAAGCAATATTCGAACCTTGCACGCCGAAAGGGATAATTAAAATGCTGGATTACGAGAATATAGAGATAGATGGGAGAAACGTTGTGGTGATCGGGAGGAGCAACATAGTGGGGAAGCCTCTTTCGCTTATGTTCCTTAAGAGAAACGCAACAGTCACGGTATGCCATTCGAAAACCAAGGATTTGAAAGGTCATTCAAAAAATGCGGACATCCTTGTTGTAGCGGTTGGAAAACCGAGATTCGTCACCGGAGACATGGTTAAAGACGAGGCTGTTGTTGTTGATGTTGGTATTAACAGGGTCGGTAAAAAAATCATCGGGGATGTTGATTTCGATAACGTGGAATACAAGGTCTCGCACATAACCCCTGTGCCCGGAGGGGTCGGTCCACTCACCGTGGCGATGGTTCTGGAAAACACGATTATTTCAGCTGAAAGGTCTTTGCGTGAATAGAATTTAAATTATTTGCTATTTGTAAGTTAAGATGGGAAAGAGAAGGTTTGGCAAATCAAAGAAGCACGCTTTCAACAAAGGGAAACATGTAAGTTCTGGAACAGGAACCGAGGGAAAATACGTGAAGACTAAAAAAATAAAAGTAGGGAATTATTTCATAAAAACAGAACATGTAGGAATAAGTAGAAATATATGTAAGAATTTTGACTTACATTATAAAAAGAGTGAAATAACTGAAGAAACTAGTTGTAGTTCAAACGGAAACACTGTTATATTGCGTGCAGTAACGGAATCGTATGTTAGAGGTTTAAAAAGTGATTATGGACATAAAATTAGAAGGGTACATGGATCGAACTATAGGGAATTAAAAATACAATTATAAATTCTTTTATTTATTTTTAGCGAAACGTTAATTTTTAAAAAACAAAAACAATTGGGTAATATATTCAATTAAGGTGATGCGATGACTTTAAAAATTGGTGTTTTGGGTTCGACAAAGGGAACGGACATGCAGGCTATAATAGACTCGATTGAAAGAGGGGAATTGGACGCGGAGATCGTCTGCGTGATTTCGAACGAGGAGGAAGCTTTTATCCTCGAGCGCGCAAGGAATCACGGGATAGAGGCGATATTCATAGAGTACGAGGGAAAGAGAAAGATTCTGTTCGACAAGGCGGCTGCAAAGGAATTCGATAAGAGAGGAGCAGAGCTCGTTCTGCTCATAGGTTTCATGAGGATACTCTCGCCTTGGTTCTGTAAGCATTATGAGAACAGGATTATGAATATACATCCTTCTTTGCTTCCGCTGTTTGCTGGGGAGATGGACACGAACGTTCACGAGGAAGTCCTTAATCGTGGGATAAAGGTTACTGGTTGCACACTCCATTTCGTTACGCCGGATGTTGACAAAGGACCGATAATAATGCAGAAGCCCGTGATAGTGGAGGACAGCGATACGGCTGAAACCCTGAAAGCGAAGGTTCAGGGTGCGGAGCAGGAGGTTTTGAAAGAAGCGATACGGAAGTTCGCAGAGGGGAAGATAAAGGTAGAGGGAAACAGGGTGATGATAGCGAAATGAAAATCAAACGCGCTTTGATTTCCGTTACAGAGAAGAAGGGTATTGTTGATTTCGCACGTTCGCTAGCGAAGCTCGGGATCGAGATAATTTCTACAGGGGGGACTGCAAAGCTTCTGAAGGAGAAGGGGGTGAAGGTAACGTACATAGGGGACTACACCAATTTCCCTGAAATCATGGACGGACGCGTACGCACGCTCCACCCGAAAATACATGGAGGGATACTAGCTGTAAGGGGTAAGAAAGAACACAGGAAACAGATGGAAAAATTTCGAATCCCTCCCATCGACATGGTTGTTGTGAATCTCTACCAGTTTGAGAAAACTGTTGAGAATCCAAAAGTTTCAATAGAGGATGCGATTGAGAACATAGATATCGGAGGTCCCTCTTTGATTCGCTCCGCGGCTAAGAATTATAAAGATGTTGTGGTGATCGTTGATCCTGGAAATTATAACACTGTTATATCCCAGCTGAAATCCAAGGGCGACGTCGATCATGAAACAAGACGTTCTTTCGCGTTGCAGGCTTTCAGAAGGACCGCTGACTACGATTCGGAAATAGATCGCTTCCTTAGCAAGAGATTTGCCGACGAATACGTCTTGAGGCTGAAATTCTTCAAGGGAAAATCCCTCCGCTACGGAGAGAACTGGCATCAAAAAGCGAAAATATTCAAAAACTTTTCGAAAGGTGTGGTTGATGCTAAGCAAATTCAAGGGAAGGAAATGTCCTACAACAATTACGTGGACGTGGAAAGCGCGGTTGAGGCGGTCAGTGATCTGAAGGGAACAGGGGTTGCGATAATAAAGCACACGAATCCATGCGGTTACTCGACGGGTGAAAACCTAACCGAAGCATTAAAAGCTGCTTGGGATGGTGATCCTGTCTCCGCTTTCGGGAGCGTGATAGCCTTCACGAAACCAGTTGACAAGGAAACAGCGGAATTCTTAAAGGATAAATTTGTCGAGGTCCTGATCGCCCCGGAATTCGAGGAGGGAGCAAAAAGTGTTTTGAAAGGCAAGGAGAACCTGAGACTTCTCGAAGTCCCTGATTTCGATATGGAAAAAACGCAATATCGCTTTCTTTCAGGCGGTCTGCTCGAACAGGACAGAAACATCGGATACGCGGAAAAAAAGGATTTCAAGAACGTTACGAAAGGAAAATTCCCTGAAGAAAAGAAAGATCTCGCTAGGTTCGCTTGTCTTGCCTGTAAGCATACGAAATCGAACGCTATCGTCATCGCGAGGGAATACAAACCTGGATTTTTCCACGTGATCGGCATGGGTGCGGGACAACCAAACAGGGTGGGATCTTTAAAGATAGCGGCGGAGAAGGCGAAGGAGAACCTCGAATTTATGAAGCTGGATGAAAACGAGATTTCAAAATGTGTTCTAGCGAGTGATTCTTTCTTCCCGTTCCCGGATTCTATAGAGGAGGCGAACAAATACGGAATCCGCTTTATAATCCAGCCTGGCGGGTCGGTGAAAGACAAGGAAGTCATAGAGGCATGCAACCGCTTCGGGGTAGTGATGATCTTTACGGGAAGAAGGATGTTCAAACATTAAAAAATTAAACCCGCATTATTCTTATGAATTACGACCAAGCGAAGGATTACGTACAACATTTGAACATGCTCGGTATAAAGCTAGGTCTGGAGAGGGTCGAGAGATTGCTGTCGTTCCTTGGGAATCCGGAAAGGAGTTTTCGCTCTATACTTGTCGGAGGGACGAGCGGGAAGGGCTCGACCTGCGTTATGCTCGGTTCTATCCTTAAGGAATCGGGTTACAAAGTAGGAGTGTTCACAAAGCCACATTTATGGGATTTCGCAGAGAGGATCGTGGTGGACGGAAGGAGGATCTCGGAGAGGGATTTCGTAAGGCTTGTTGAAAGGATAAAACCTTTGGCCGATAAAGTCGGCGATAATTTCGAAACTCCAACATTTTTCGAATTCATTACTTCCCTCGCATTCGAATACTTCAGGGAGAAAAAAATAGATTTCGCAGTGCTAGAAGTCGGTTTAGGTGGACGCTTAGACGCGACAAATGTTGTGAATCCCGAAGTTTCGGTCATAACGAATGTTTCTCTCGAACACACGGACATCCTGGGGAAAACCATTGAAAAGATCACGGAGGAAAAGGCAGGGATAATAAAGGAGAACGGAATACTCGTGACTGGATCAGAAAACCCAAAAGTCCTGAAAATCCTGAAAAGTATTTGCAGGGAAAGGAAGGCGGAATTCCTAAGCGGGATGAAACTGGAAAATGCGAAATCCGATTCAAAGGGAAATTCTTTCGATTTCGAAGGCTCGATGATTCGCGTTCCCTTGGCGGGAAAGTTCCAGTTGAGGAATATCAGCTGCGCGCTCACCGCAATCAATTCATTGAACAGAAAAATTCCTACAGGAGCAATAAAAAACGGATTGAAAAATGTCAGATGGCCGGGAAGATTCGAGGTGGTGAACGAGAAACCATTGATTTTGCTTGACGGGGCGAAAGACCCAGAGTCTTTAAGAAACGTAGTCGAATCTTTGGGCTTGCTGGACTACGAAAAACTCTACACGGTTCTCGGGATTTCCAGGGACAAATCGATCTCCGAGATGGTGAGGGAGATTTCGGAAAAAACTGATTTTTTCGTCCTAACGAAGCACAAGGTTATGGATAGGGGGGCGGATATCGAAAACCTTCGGGAAGAAGTGGAAAAACACAAAAAACCCTTTTTGATTTTTGATGACGTGAAAAATGCTGTCAGGAAGGCTAAAAAACTCGCGGACAAAAACGATCTCGTTCTGGTAACAGGTTCGCTGTTCACGGTCGCAGAAGCGAGGGAGCTCTGGTTCAAAAACAAAGCGAAAATGGGAAGGGAATTCAACGAGAATTTCAGGAAATGACCGAAACAAATCGGTAGTTTTAATAACATCCGGAAAAAATTATAAATCATGAGAAAGATTTTCGGAATTGTAGTTATCGTTGTTATCATCTTTCTTCTGGCTGTGTTTACACCTCTGTTTATCTTTCAGTCAATAAGCGTTGACAAGAATTCGTATTCATCTGGAGAAAAGGTGATGATTCAATATTCTGAATTTGGGGTCGGTATGTATTGTACATGCACGGGTCCAACACTGCAGATTTATAATCTAGAAGATGGAAAGTGGGAAAGGACCTTATTTCGTGTTCCAGGGGGCCAAGTGTGTGTAAATGGAACGTTAAGAACAGGATTTGTAGGATGGTGTGATATTTTGATATGCAGTCCACAGTTTGTTGGCAAACAAAACGAGTACGAATGGAGCATGAAGATCTTCGAGAAAAGGGAAGGTCTTTGCGGAAACCAGACGTACACGCATTACGAAGAGATAGACGTTCCGAAAGGAACTTACAAGGCGAAATACGGGATGGCGGAGGCGATTTTCAGCATTCAATGATCTCTTTCTCAGTTATTATCTTATGCAAGCGGACGTCCTTACCGTCCGTTGGTATGCGATTAACGATCTGGAGGTCGTAGGCCAAAGCGATCAGAGGGATGTGGGGTTTCAGGGTTTTCAGGAACCTGTCGTAGAACCCCATTCCGTAACCTACTCGGTTCCCTTTCTTGTCGAACGCGATCCCTGGGATTACGACAAGGTCTATCTTGTCCAGGGGGAACTCCTTGGGGTTTTTCGGCTCGGGTATTCCGAAAGCTCCAGGTGAAAGTTCGTCAAGATCGTTTATCTCTGATATCAGGAGGGTTTTTTTCTTCAGGTCGGCGAAAGGAACGAGTATTCTCTTCCCTTTTTCGAGCGACTCCGATATCATCTTATCCGTCCTCACCTCGCCCCTTAT
>CAYFVC010000067.1:0-65388 GCA_964346665.1 uncultured archaeon | reverse complement strand
GTTCGGATGATAACAGGTATGTGGAGGATTTGTCAACGAATTCCTACACCCCTACCCAAGAACTTCAATACTTTGGGGATGACAACAAGTATTACAACTGGTCGGTCCGGGCGGGGG
The DNA here is from genome assembly GCA_964346665.1 of uncultured archaeon. Lineage (GTDB taxonomy): Archaea > Aenigmatarchaeota > Aenigmatarchaeia > QMZP01 > QMZT01 > JAZGEG01. The sequence goes on along the minus strand of CAYFVC010000067.1, from coordinate 65,271 downwards.
ATGGATACGAATACGGGGAGTGGAGCGATATTTGGAAACTCACAATAGACACGAACGTTTCGATCATCCTCCTGAACGACACGGTTGATTTCGGTCCCGGGCGGATACCTGGATATACAGATAACTCAACCGATAACGACCCTTACCCATTCTCCCTTAGGAACATAGGGAATTGCATGATCGATGTGAATTTATCCTCGCAGGATTTGTTATGGGACACCGCTTCGCAACCCTCGGACTACTTCAACTATTCCGTGGATTGGCTTACCGGGGAGGAAGGGGCATTCAACTGGAGCGGTTCACAGACTTCCCCTGCTAATGTTCCTCAGGTTGATCAAAACGTAACCTTTATAGACTACATGAATTACACCTCAGGGAACAGCTCTGCGGAGATTGATATTTACATAGAGGTTCCTTTGGGCGAACCTCCTGGACCAAAAAACTCCACTATAATGTTCACAGGTGAGTACCATGTATAAAGCCAAAATATCGATCGCAGTTTTGAATCTGTTAGTGATTGGTGTACTTTCATTCGTATTCATAAACCTCGTGACAATCCCGCTTGTTTCGCCTGAAAACGGGTTGTACACCACCGAAAGGAAGCCCAAGTTCGCTTGGGGTGGAATGCAGAGGGAATTTGTGATTTTCCTGGACGACGACCCGGATTTCACAACGCCTTTAACCAGGGAGGTTACGGGGAATTCTTACAGATTCGAGCGAAATCTGGATTTCGGGACGTATTATTGGAAGGTTGTATCAGCAGGGATAGTAAGCGAGGTCCGGAAGCTAACGATAGGGTCGAGCGTGATCATCGCTAGGAAGGAAAACGAGGTGAAGAACGAGGGTAATGTTGTTCTCCTCCTCCACCGGATAACCGGATCGTTTTTGCTCGGGGTAAATGAGTCTCTAGAAATAGAAAGGAACGAGGATGTCAATGCAGAACAGGTTTAAGGGTTTGGTAGCGTTGCTAACGATTTTGTTAGCTTTGTGTCTGGTCCCGGTAAATGTTAGTGCGATCGGTGTGACGCCGGGCAGGACGACGGTGGATTTCGAGCCAAGTCTCGAAAAAACCGTTACGTTCACGATAATCAACAATGAACACAAGGAGTTCAGAGCGTTAATATACGCTGAGGACGATCTTAAAGATTACATAACGGCGGAAAAGAACATAGTGGAGTTCAGCGAAACGGACGATTCAAAACCCTTCACTTACAAAGTCAAACTCCCTGAAAAAATCGAGAAGCCCGGGGACCACTGGGCAAAGATAGTGGTTATGGAAATGCCATCAGAGGCGGAGGAAGGGGAACAGATTGTTATGGCAACTACCGCTGTAATCCACCAGTTAAGGGTAAGGGTTCCTTATCCAGGGAAGTACGCGGATTTGGATTTGGTTATCCATGAGGCAGAGCCGAACGAGACCGTTACATTCTTCGTCAAGATATACAACCTTGGGACAGAGAACATATACAAGGCCTCCGCAACAATCGACATACTAGGGCCGACAAACGAGAGGATATCTATAATCGAAAGTGAGGAAATAGCAGTGGATTCAAAGAAAACAGGGGAGATCATCGTCCCGTGGAAAGCGAATGTGAACCCAGGGATGTATCATGCAGTCGTGACCGTGAACTATGACGAGAAAGTCGCTAGCATTGGGAAGAATTTCGGCGTGGGCACGCTTCGAATAGAGGTCATTGACATCAAGGTGAGGAGTTTTGTCCTCGGTGGAATAGCGAAGTTTGAGATAAATGTGGAGAACAAATGGAACCAGAAGATTTCGAGTGTTTACGCGGAGATGATCATAAACGATCTGGAAGGCGATCAGGTAGCGAGTTTCAAATCCGCCTCTGTCGATGTGGAGGCCTTGAAGAGATCCACTCTTTACGCGTACTGGGACACGGAAGGCGTTGAGAAGGGGACGTATGAAGGAAGACTTATCCTCCACTACGCTGGAAAAACAACGGAGAAAATGCTCAAAGCCTACATAGAGCTTGAGAGCATAACAACCGAAATAGTCGGGGTCACCGCGAGGGCGATAACTACTAAGGGGGAAAGAGGCCCTGGGGTGGACGTGCTCGTCCCCATTGTAATAATACTGATAATGATAAACGTGGGGTGGTTCTTCTACTTCAGGAGGAGAGGGAAAGGAAGTAGACAAACCACTTTTTAAACTTCGATGGTCTGGGAGGTGTGAGAGATCACGTAGTTCTCGTAACTCACTTCAACTATCAGGTTGTGTTCTCCTGGTTCTAGGATTGTGTTGAGATCGAATTCAGAGATGTCTATCGCATAGGTGTATGTCCCTCCGAATCCGTATCCTTCGTAATCTATATCCGGTATCTCGCCTTTCATTCGGTTATAACCAGTTCCTGTTTTGTCGATGAACTCCTTGAAACCCATGGAAGAGCTTCGATCATCAAGGTAAACCGTTACGAGCGAATCCTCGGGTATGAACCCGTCCTCGTTTATGCTCATGCTGATGTTTGCGAAAATTTGGTTCTCGAGTGGTCCTGAAGGTCTGGCAACCATGAACCCAGTTATATCCGGTCTCATGGCTAAAATTACGATTAAAATAACGCTCATTATTGGCAGAATGTAAACTCTCCTGTCCATTCAATCTATTTTTAGAACGAATCTTTAAATTGGTATTCTTGTTTTTATTAGGCTCGAGACAATTATAAAATATGCTTAGGTTTGGGAAGTTCTTTATATTCATAACCATATTGACGGTTTTCTTAGGAAGCGCTCAAACCGTATCCGCAGCCAACATAGACAACTGCTCAGTCTTGGACACAGCAGGGGAGATCTACAATCTCACCCAGGATATCCTGAACAGCCCTAATACAACCTGCATGAACATAACAGCGGATAACGTAACCCTCGATTGTAACGGGTATAAAATAGACGGCGTTTACTCTTCAAGTACATATGGGGTCTATTGGAATGGGAATGATAACATCACGATAAAGAATTGCAACATAACAGACTGGTGGTACGGGGTTTATCTGGATTCCAGTTTTGACAATGTGATATTCAGCAACAACTTCACCCACAATTACCATGGGGTGGAAATGATTGACTCGTGGTACAACAACGTAAGTGTTAATTTCATGGAAAGCGTGAATAACGACATCTACTTAGACAACTCCTCCAACAACTCGATAGGTCACAATTCTATGAAGAACAGCGATATCGGTATTGCATTCTATTCAAATTCACGGTACAACACTCTTTTCAGAAACGTTCTCGAATCCTTCAACAGCTATGCCATTTACTTATACCAGTCATCAGCCAACTTCTTCAGAGACTCGATAATAAACAGCACGTCAGCCAATATCTACCATTTCTCATCCGGTGATACGATTTTCTTGAATGTGAGCCTAGATAAATCGGGGATAGAAATTGATGCCGGAGCTGTTCATGTGAAATGGTATCTTGATGTAAGGGTTCTCACAGAGGAAGGTTCGCCGTTGGACCAGGCAAATGTCACGGGAAAGGACAAGGACAACGTAACCGTGTTTTTCGAAGTAACGGGTGCTTCTGGCTATATAGAGAGACAGAATATCACCGAATTCCATCAGAATTTCTCCGGGCAGTTTTTCTACAACAACTACACCATAAATGCAACGAGATTCGGGTTTCTCTCGAATAAAACATCTGTAAACGTGACTACCAATAAGCTTGTGATCATCCGCCTTGAAAGAATTTCCACACCTGTTGTCGAAATAAAAACATATGATTTGGGTCTCTCCGAAAAAGACATTTTCAAGCCCGGAAGAATCGTTAGGATAAGGGCAGAGGTTACGCATATCTTAGGAAGGGAATACATAAGCAATTCCACCGTGCTCGTAAAGGACAACCTAGGTTCAACTATTGTGAACAACGAACTCATGACTAACATATCGGAGATAACGAACGGGTATATTTACGAATACAATTACACAATCCCCGGAGATGCGGAGGGTCTCTGGTCCATAAGCGTAACAACAACTGATTCATTCGGCGGGAAGGGTTATGATTCCAAGAAAATAGCGATAGTTCTCCTAACCCTACAGGTTAAACTCGTCCTGAACAGCACATCTGATAGAATTTACATCCCCGGGACAGGGGAGACAACATTCTCAGGCTTAACTACAAATGAATACTCAACACCTAATCATTATTACCTTGCTTCGTATTCCAATAATGTGCTCAAATCCGTCGTATTTTCGCAAATGAATCCCCTTTCCATATTCACGGAGAAAGGCTCTAACACTTACGGGATCGGAACGGACCAGAGATTCTCCAATTCTGTGGTTTTCCTCGTTTTTTCAAAGGGGAACTGGAGAACCATAAACAACAGGATTAGCTCGATTGAAAAGGGCGAGTTCTTATCCAACATAAAACCGAGTTTCTTCTACGGTCTGGGGGAAGCTTATCCACTCAAAATAGTGCTGGATTATGAAAATATCGACCTGAATAAAACATTAAAAATCGGCAGGGGTTTGAACAGGTTGATAATAGAGAAGAAGGGAATGATAGGGAACAAAATCAATCTTGAAATAAAAACGAGTTGATATTAATGACAATATAGATTTAAATATGTTTGAACAAATAATAATCTATAAGGGTTGGGTGTTAGTATGGTAAAATCTAATAACATACTCTTTATATTGGCAATCGTGTTACTCTTGGTTTCGGTATTCGGAACGTTTGCTTTGCTTAACAGCATAAATTTTGTGACCATACCGGCTAAAGGCCCGCAAACAACCCAGCAAGGGGAAATAAAATTGACCATATTGCCGGGACCTGGCTCGATGTCAACCACGGGTTACATAGGAGTTAACATATTGCCTGAGGAATAATTATTCAAATATAAAATATACTAAGGGAGGAATATGGCTGAAATATCAAATAATCTGATAGCGAGTTTGTTGGTAATAGCGATATTGGTATCAGGGGTTGGTGTGTTCACTCTCGCTAACCTAAGGATAACGGTGACAGGGAGAGCTCCGCTCGAATACGGAACAGCGAACGTTTCAATCACGGGTGCTGTGGCTATAGATATGGTGAGGAACGTAACCGACTTCGGTGACTCGATTCTTGCCGGTGCAGGGAGAATACTAGACACGCAATCACAGAACAACTGTGGTGGACTTTGTGCTTTCGATGACGGTTCAGAGGCTAACGGAACGAATGTAGCTGGTTGTGACGGTACAGAGGCTTTATGCGCCTTCCCGTTCGTGGTAGAGAATGAAGGTAATGTCAACGTATCACTCAACATAAGTGCTGACACCGAGGCATCTTCATGGATACATTCTGGTGCTGGTGCATACTTCAAAGGCAAGAGTGGTAATGTATCAGGGCAAACAGGATCTTGTTCCGCAGATTATGGATCTGGCTACGGGGAAGGCTCTTGGACAGCCTTGAATGTATCGGAAACAGTAGTATGTTCTGACTTGGATTACCGAGACACTCCAGAGATAGATAAGTTAAGGATTCACTTCAGACTTTCAATACCCAGCGATGCGGTAGGACCCAAAGGAGAGATAATAAACATAGGCGCTATATCATCCGCATAATACAATCTTAAACTCGTAACAAGTGATAACTGGTGTTTTCATGAAAAGAATAGTTGTGTTTATTTTTTTATTTTTTTCTTTATTTTTTTTAACTTCTTCTGTATCAGCCCTTGGCATAGCTCCTGCAAAGATAACCATGGATTTCGTCCCTAATGAGGAACTGGAATTTGAAGGGCGAATATTTAATACAGGAGGTGGAACACAAGAGCTTGATGTTTATGTGACCGGTGAACTGGAAGACTACATTACCTTGCTCACGCCGGATTACGTCGTTTTTGGTCCATACCAGTCAGAACTTTACAGATTCAGGATTAAACTTCCTGGTGAATTTGAAAGGCCCGGTGAGCACGAGAGCATTATCTGGGCAAGGGAGTATGTGGACCCTGCTGAGGGAGGGGCTGTTGTTGCAAGGATAAGGGTGGGGACGAGGGTTATAGTTAAGGTCCCTTATCCTGGGAAATATGCTGAGATAGAATTGGGTATAGAGAATCCGAACGTGAACGACACGGTCATTTTCGATATAACCGTATCCAACCTTGGTAAAGAAAACATAACCCGAGCGAAAGGTGAGATAGAGATACTTGATATAGAAAACAAAACTATCATTATCCTCCAGACGGATGGGAAACCGATTGAAACAACGAAAAGCGAAAAATTACGTGCAACCTGGTTCTCGAATGTTGATCTCGGTTTGTACCAGGCTAAGGTTACTGTTTTCTATGACGGAGAAACTGCAAATCTGGAAAGAAAATTCAATCTAGGGGCTCCACTCATTGAAATAATTAACGTCTCTGCAGAGCCAATTATCAATGGAACGGTCGGGAAAATCCTGACTAAAATACAAAGTTATTGGAATCAGGAAATAAAGGATGTTTACGTTGAACTGTCAATCAGGGATATGGAAGGCAAAACGATCGCCTCTGACAAAAGCCAGAATGTAAAGGTGTGGGCATTCGCCACGCCAACCGTAACTAACTACTGGGATACAACGGAAGGCGTTCCCGTAGGTGAATACAAGGGTTTCGTTGTCCTCCGTTACCTAGATAAAAATGACACAGGAGAAGTTGATCTGGAAGTGAAATTGAGACCCGGATTTTTTATCGGAATTGAAACTCTGATTATAATAGCAGTTATCGTTATCGTGATATTGGTTGTTTTGTTCATGTTTTACATGAAAAAAAGGGAGAAATTCAAACAGAAAAAGCTCATGTAAACAATTTAACCTTTCGCGGTTAATTTTAAATTGTAGTTATGAGAGAGGTCTCTAACAGGGTTATTGCAATACTAATAGTTATATTAATAATCGTGACTTTGTTGCAGATATCTGTTTATTACATAAGATACAAGGAAATAACTTTGAAAGCAACGGCTGTCGGATTCGTTGGGTTATGTATAGATAACAGCCCTATAATAATCCCGATTGAAGACCAGAACGCCACCGTTGGCGTACCTTATAGCTATGATGTCAATACCACCGTCTCAAATGATGAGAATGTCACGTTCTATGATGATACGAATTTATTCGATATAAATAATGAAACGGGTTTGATTTCCTTCACTCCGCAAGAAGGGGACGATGGGATTCATTACATAAATATCTCTGTGGTTTCGAATTGCGGAATATTGAGCGATTCAGAGATAATGAAGCTGACTATTGAAGAAGAGAATCTGCCTCCTGTCCTTGATTTCATACCCGACTTCGTTATAAACCAGAGCGACGTTTTTATATATGACGTGAACGCCACTGATCCCAATAACGACACTTTGACCTTCGGGGACAATACCCCCCTGTTCCAGATAGACAACGAAACGGGTCTTATATCCTTCATACCTGACCAGCAGGATGTGGGGAACCATACAGTCCTGATATGGGTTATGGATGAGCACGGGTTACTAGACTGGCAGAACGTGGATTTCGAGATAATAGACGTGAACGATCCCCCTGTTCTTGATACGATAGGCTCGCAGACGGCTATAATATACGAGAACTACACGTATGATGTTAATGCCACGGATGTGGATGTCAAGCCGGAATGGTCTAACCTAACGTTTTTCGACAATTCCACGTTCTTCGATATAAACTCTTCGACAGGATTGATTGAGTTCTACGTTAACGAAACCCTGAATGGGACGTACTGGATAAACATATCGGTCACGGATGGGGAGCTCTGGGATAAGGAAATCATAAGCTTCTCCGTTATTTTTGTGAACCACGCCCCGAACATAACCTCATGGTATCCGTTTAACTATTCGATAGAGATATACGAGGGAGAAAGCCAGTACTTCAACATAACTAAGTTCGATCTGGACGGGACGATTCCTTCGACTCAGTGGTATTTTGATAGCAGGTTATTAACAGGAGAAACAGAGGATGAATATACATATTACGCGAGCTACGCATCAGCTGGGACTCACAACGTAACCGTTATAATCTCTGACGGGGAATTGACGGATTCGCATGAGTGGGAGCTGAAGGTTATAGACGTACCGGAGCCCTCCAAAAAAGCACCACCCGTTGGAGCTCCGCCTGCTTGTGTGGAGAACTGGAGATGCTCTGAATGGTCTGTATGTCCTGTTTACGAAATACAGACAAGGGAATGCGTGGACCTTAACAACTGTGGAACCGAATTCAATAAACCCGAGGAGATGAGGTCATGCATTTACGTCCCGATACCGAGCTGTGAGGACGGGGTAGTGAATTGTCATGATGGGATGTGTGAAATATGGATAGACTGTGGAGGGCCGTGTCCTCCGTGTTCTACGTGTGACGACGGGATTAAGAACTGCCACATAACGAAGTTGGGGACTCGGTTATGTGAAGAGAATATAGACTGCGGTGGGCCGTGTCCTCCGTGTCCTGAAGTGATGCCACCGGTTTGCGGTAACGGGATGTGCGAAGAGGGCGAATTGCTGGCGTGTCCGCAGGATTGTGGACTGTTCTTCGTGTTGTTCTTGCTAATCGTGATCATCCTGGGAGCGGGTTCGATATTCATTTACAGAATGTACACGCTTATGCTTGTGGTTTACAGGAGGAAGATCAGGCCACCGCCCTACACGGACCTTCAGCTACTCGGTGTATTGACCCTCAGGAAACTCCACCTCATACAACTGGAAATAGGGAAGAAGAGAATACGAACCATAATCTCGGAATTCTCAGCGGTTATGATAGGGTTCTTCGTCAAAATGTTCAACATTCGCAAGAAATTCACGTACATAGAATTGATCGAGGTTGTGAGGAGGAGAAAAGTCAAGAGTGATATTGCCAACAGGATAGCGGAATTCTCCGTTAAGATGACGGAAATAGAATACAAACACGTGGAGCCATCCATATCCGATCTGTCTGCTGCGATCAAGAACGCGATAATAATTGTCGAAAGGTTGACAGGTATTAGAATGTATGAAGCCTTGGAAAAGAAGGCGGAAAAGGAGTTGAAAAAGGTAGAGATCAAAAAGGAAGAGGTTAAACTTCCGAAACCTCCGCCTGAAAGGAAAGTGAAAAGATACAGAATGACGGAGAGGGATACAACGAACGTTAAAACCCTTGAAGATTTGATAGCGGAAGGGGAAAAGGTGTTAGCGGACCACAAAATAGATGAGGCGGAGAAGATTTATACCAAGATAAGGGAAGTTTATGATGATATCCATCCGGAAGTGAAGAAGGGGTTGTACAACGAAACCATACGTATCATAAGAATGTATAACAAGATAATGAGCGAAGTGGGATAGACATCAGGGAAGCGATCGAACGAAGCTCCTGTTTTGATGAAACTTTTGGTTGAGGAAAAGTTTCAGGGGAGCGTTCTGTATTTTGTGTTGATCATGCCCCACTCGGTGAAGAGCAGAATTAAAGCAATTATGAGGAATACCAAAGAAAGTTTCAAGGAAAGCTTCTGAAAGCTCGCCAGCGCGATATCCTCATATACCTCTGAAAGTTCGCTCTCGTTCCTCGCCTCATAATACTTCCCCTTCGTTTCATTCGCTATTATCTGGAGGGTTTCCGAATCAAGTTTCGAGACGAACGTCAGGTCCATTTCAGCGAACCCCCCTCCCTCTTCCGTTCCTATCCCGATCGTATGTATTGTGATGTGGTTCTCGTTCGCGTACCTTACAGCTTCATCCACACTAGGCCCGACATTGTTCTGCCCGTCAGTGAGGAGAACCACAACCTTCGCCTTTTCCGGGTTTTTGAAAAGGTTTACCGAGGATATGACGGCGGAGCCTATTGCAGTCCCTCCAACCAGTTCTATCGAGATATTCTCTATTGCTTTCGTAACCTTCGAAAAATCGTTCGTTGGCCTTTGTCTTATGAAGCTCACGCCCGCAAAAGATAAAACCCCGACTTCTGTGTGTTCTGGAAGAGAGTGGACGAATGATAAAGCGGATTTTTTTGCTGATTCCAGCCTGTTCGGTTCAAAATCCTTCGCCAGCATGCTACCCGAGGAGTCTATCGCTAACATATAATCCATCTCGCTCGTCTCCCCTTCATACCAAAAGGTAACGCCGGAAACAGCGAGTATTAGCAGGAATAGCGTAACCAGTCTTATTAGAAGGAGCAGGTAGTTCTTGGAAAGGATTCTCTTCCCTGTTACATATTCTATTGCAGGGAAATTCGCGAATTTGAGGGCTTTCCTCATGGTGAATTTGAGACTTATGAAGTGAGCGAGAACCATCAGTGGTATGACTATGAGAAACCATAGGTACAATGGGTTCGTGAATGTTATCTCCATGTACGTGCCCTCCTCATTAAATTCCGTATCTGGTTATTCGTGTCTTCCTCATTATAAAGTATTCTACGAACGGCTTGATAAATGGTTCTTTTGTGGAAAGCTTTACTAAATCTGCATTGCTTTCGAGGAATGCCTTGTGCAACATATCCTCCTCCCTTTTCACGTGTTCTCTGTATTCTTCAATTATTTTTTTCGGGTCTATCAGGAGCGAGGATTCGGAGTAAGGGTCTTGAATAATGAATTGTCCTGCATCCTCCTCAGGCATGTACTCGTCTCTTGGGTCCCTAATCATGACCCCGATCACGTCGAATTTAACCGAGGCCAGTCTGAGAGCTTTCTCCCATCCCTGTTTCAGGCCTATGAAATCCGAAATGATTATCATAAGACCCTTCTTCTTAGAGACCTTCATAACGAAATTCAGGGCCTTTTGGAGATCATATCCGCCTCCGTACAAATTAGGGTTCACAATGGAATTGAGGATTATCTGGAAGTGTTTTTTACCTACTGATGTGGGTATGATCTTAACGACCTTGTCATTGAACATCAGCAGTCCTGCCTTGTCCCCTGCCTCGATTACGAGAAAAGCGAATGCTGCCGCTACCTCCGCTGCATATTCCATTTTCAGCTTTTCGGTTGAGCCGAAAATCATCGAAGAGGAGGTATCCACGAGTATGTAGACATCCAGTTCTCTTTCCTCCTTGAATAGCTTTACAAGTATCTGATTCGAGCGCGTGCTCGCCTTCCAGTCAATCCTGCTCGCATCATCTTGAGTAGTGTAAGCCCTGTAGTCCTCGAATTCCAGACCCTTCCCCTTGAAAACACTTCTGTATCTGCTTATGAGCTGCGTGTCGACCAGCATTCTGAGTATTATCTCGATTTTCTTGATCAGAGAAACAACGTCAACCCTAAGCTTTTTGGCTTTCATAAATTATATTTGGTTCTAGTTAGTTAAATTTGAATAACCACTTGTGGTTTATCAAAAAGTAAGTGTTAGCTACTGGTTTTCGATTAAGCCTTTTGGGTAAAAGGCTTACGGGATGGGGACCTTTGCGAGGATCTCCCTTACTATGTCGTCCGTTTTTATCCCTTCAGCGAGACCCTCGTAGTTAAGGATTATCCTGTGTCTAAGAATGGGAAGGGCGACTTCCTTCACGAAATCGGGTATCACGAAATTTTTTCCATGGATGAAAGCCCTCGCCTTCGAGGTTATGAACAGACCGATCGAAGCTCTCGGAGAGGAGCCCCATTCCACGTACTTCCCCAGTTTGATCTTGTACTTCTTTGAGTTCCTAGTGGCATCAACGAGGTTAACGCAATACTGTTCGACTTTCTTGCTCATGTATATATTCTTCACGTCCGTCTGCATCTTAGTGATATCCTGTGGCGTGATAACCGATTTCAATCCAAAATTCTCGAATTTGTAAAGTTGTATGTTCCGTTTGAGTATTTTCATCTCTTCACTGCTGTCAGGGTAAAACATATAAACTTTTAGGAGAAACCTGTCTACCTGGGCTTCTGGTAAGGGATACGTTCCTGCGGCCTCTATGGGGTTCTGTGTTGCCATCACGAAAAAGGGGTCGGGGACACCGAACGTTTGCTTTCCGATTGTAACCTGTCTCTCACCCATCGCCTCCAGAAGTGCGGACTGGGTCTTGGGTGGCGCTCGATTTATTTCGTCGGCTAGGACGAAATTCGTGAATATCGGTCCTTTCACAACGTAAAATCCCTTTTCCTTGTGGTACGCAGTTATACCGGTTATGTCTGTGGGAAGCAAATCGACTGTGAACTGTATTCTCTTGAAATCACATCCCGTAACCCTTGCAAGCGCACGTATTAGAAGGGTTTTCGCTATTCCCGGAACACCTTCTACAAGTACGTGTCCGTTACATACCAGACCTGTAAGAAGACCGTCTACAACCTCTTCCTGCCCAACAACGACTTTTGCTATCTCCTTCCTTATAGATTCAAGTTTGTCCTTATACGAATCAATAACCCGTTCATCTATGCCCTCAGCTTCGACCATAATAAATTATTGGTCCCGACCAATATAAATTTTGAAATTGATAAAACTTTTTATTGAGGAAAAGTTTTCTTTATTTAATTGTTCAAAAACATATAATTACTTAGAGGGTACGCTTTATGAGAGGGTATTCAGGCGTCTGGATAGCTTTGATAGTATTGGCAACTTTGGCGATTTTTATTTCCTATCCCTTGGTGTTCACAGGGTTTTTCATATCCGTGACAGGGGAGAACGCGAGCCTTGCTCTGTGGGATTCGGCTGATTCCCAAGGAGGCTCTTACAAGGTTTATGCCGAGGGAAGTCCCCAAGGAGGTGGTCCAAGTTCTACAACCCTCCCAAACTTTTTCGCGAACTACACAAATCTAACCTCTGGGGAATCGATAAATGGGTCAGGGATTGAATGTAACATAAGTTTTAACCTTTCAGGGAGTTGGACTTCTCCAGTAGTTATGTGGTTCAATTCATCTTCTCTGCTTTACGAGCATAACAAATCATTTGATTCAAGGGGGGTTTATTATTGGAATGTTACTTGTGACGGGTCCTCTCAGAATTTTGATGTGCTGAATGCAACAGATAACATAACGGTGTTGAACACCCCGGCCGGAATATATGTTCCCCTTTCAGACAAAACATGCTATGAAGATACTACATGTAACTACGATTTCAGCGTGGATTGTTATGATATAGATGATATCGATGAAAACAACCTCACCTACAGTTATGTTGCTGGAACCGAATTCAATGGTTTCAGTATGGATTCGGCAACAGGAAGTGTCACAGTTGACATTACTAGCGATACTGATTGCGGTGAGTTCGAGGTATCGCTTACTGTACAGGACCCAATAGGAGAGGGAGCAGTCGCCAACAAAACCTTCATAGTGAATGCGGTCAATGATAAGCCAAGCCTTCAAAACCTTCCTTCCGATTCCTACCAGAACTCTTCATTCTACCAAGATATTGACGCGACGGATGAGGAAACCCCTAGCGGGCCTTTCTTTTTCAACATCACTTTTCTAGAATGTTACAGGCCATTCAACCCAGAGCACACGAACGTAACGGACTGTTCAAATTTGTTCACGATAGACAACACGACAGGCGAAATAAATAGAACAAGCATCTTCACAAATTTGGATGTTGGAAACTACACCATAAATTACACCGTTACCGACCCTGGAGACAACCTGACAGGAACCTCCACCCCTCCATACACGTGGCTTTCCAACGAGACGGATTCGCAGGTCTTGAATTTCAGCGTTATCGACATAAACGACCCTCCGGTTATCGATCCCGTTTCCAATCAGTTCTGGTCGCAGAACCAGAGCCGTACGTTAGTTGTAAACGCGAGTGACATAGACAACGGGACGTTGGTTTTCAATACAACAACCCTTTACAGGAATTTGTCCGTTTATTACAATTCGAGCCTTTTCCCCATAGCCCTGAATGAGACCCTTTATCTAGATAACGGGACGAGTCTAGGGAATGCAACCATGAACTACACTCCTGTCGGAAACAGTCAAGTCGGGAATTACACGATAAACGTCTCGGTTTACGACGGCAAGGAGAACGGTACGTATTCAATACTTGTGAATTTCACCGTTACGAACATAAATGATCCTCCAAACCTCAACTTCCTTTGTAATAATTACTCTGTCCAGGGGCTTGAATACTACTGCGATGTAGGGGAAAACACAACAGACCCGGATGATTTCCCCTCTTACGTTCCGTACAACGATCCAGTGAACGGGACTATAACCTTCGAAATTAATTTCACTTATTGTAACAAGACATTCAATGAAAGCGATACGAACTGCTCGATTTTCGAAATAAACAACCAGACAGGGGTTATAAACTATACCAACCCTTTGAGAAAAGATTCGGGGAATTACACGTTAAACGTATCCGTTAAGGATGGAGGGAATCTCACAGACTGGGTGGAGTTCAACTTCACCGTCATCCCGGACTACAAGCCTAACATAACGACCTCCGTCTCACCTCAGTTCACTACGCAGGGACAGTCCTTATTCCTCTCCATAAACGCAACGGACCGTGACAACGCAACCGATAACCTAACGTTTATAACGGAAACCTATTACAACGGTTCGCTACTTAACGATACCTTATTCCCAATAGACACTGATAATAGCCTTTGGCCTCCCGGTCCTGCAATGGGGGTAATGAATTACACCTCTGTGAACAATTCACAGGTTGGGAACTACACGGTTAAGATAATCGTTAACGACACGTGGAGCAGGGAGGATTTCATCCTTGTGAATTTCACCGTTTACAACTTAAACGACCCGCCCGTTCTGAATTTTTCGTGCGTGAATTACACATACGAGGATAACGAATACTTTTGCAACATGGGAGAGAACACGACGGACGTAGATTCGGAAACGCCATACGGGGAAACCCTAACTTATAACCTAACGTTTATTTCAGGACCTTCTTTGTTCACCATAAACTCAACCACAGGGGTTATTAATTTCACGGCCTCCGATGATTCCTGGGCAAACAATTCGCACAATTTCACATACGTCTTGAACATAAGCGTTGTTGACAGCAACAATTCAATAGACTGGGAGGAATTCAACCTGACTATACATGCCGTTAACGATGCCCCTGAATTCAGCTTCACGAATACGACCGGCTTTGAAAACTCAACTTTCTTCATGGACCTAAGTTTGACCGCAACCGATGAGGAGAATGATATTCCATTCTATTACAACATAACATTCATTAATTGTTCAAGAGTGGATATGGATTCGAACTGCTCGATATTCGATGTCAACAACACAACGGGTGTGGTGAACCGAACGAGTGTTTTTACAAGTGGTGAAGTAGGAAACTACACCATAAACGTGACCGTAACGGACAGCGGGAATTTCACACAACCATACAACGCTACAGGGTGGCAACTTGTCGATTTCAAGGTATTATCGATAAACAAACCACCCTCTGCTGATATAGGTGGGGTGATCCCTAGCGATACTTTTTACGAAAATGAAACCGTTCTTTTCGCGATAAGCGTCACGGATCCTGACGGAGACGACCTCTTCTGCACATGGTTTAGAGATGGAACACAGATAGACAATGTGGATTACTGTCAAGGGGACAACTCTTGGCAATACACCCCAGATTTCGATGAATCAGGGAGCTGGACAATCAGGCTCGAGGTCACCGATTCGTACTTAACGGACTATGATACATGGGGAGTAACCATATTAAACAAGAACAGGCCCCCTGAACAAATCTACCCCATACAAAATCAAAGCTGGAACATGAACTCAAACAACAAGAACATAATCCTCTCCTACAACTTCCGTGATCCTGACAATGAGAATAATGTTTCTAACGATGATAACAATCTGACAATTAATTACACAGCGCTTTCTCACATAACTGTTCTGATAGATGGGCAGACCGGTCCTGTGAATTTGACTCCTGCGAACTGGACAGGAAAGGGGGTCGTCACCCTCACACCAGATACGGACTGGTACGGGTTGGAATATGTCGTTTTCACCGTTAACGATTCCGAGTTTAGCACAACAAGCAACAACATATCCCTTAACGTGAGCCTTGTTGAACAGGAACCCGAAATTCAAATAATTACTGAGACAAGAACCAGGATGGTCCCTTCTCAAGCGAGGGTCGCCTCGCTGACCATAACAGTCTCCCCAATGGAAAGGATAGGATCTTATAACGAAACGTCCGCAAACGTGACCTTGGAAAACACGGGGGAGGTTACGCTTAACGGCGTGAACATAACTGCTTACGTTAACGAGAGTGATGAGGTTTCACTTGATCTCAGCAGGGTATACGTTAGCCAGCTCGGTATCGGGGATAAGGTGAACACCACCCTGACCATAACAACATATGAGCTAACGAAGGAAACTTATGAGATAAAGGTAACGGGAATTGTGAGAAACCCGAGTTTCAACCAGTCAAGCACAATCTACCTGAGACCGATTTACGGGAGAACAAAAATACAGGACAGGATAAGTCTCGCGAAGGATTTGTTTCAAGACAATCCTGAATGCTTGGATCTGACAGAACTCATCCTCGAGGCTGAAAGGGAACTCGGCGAGGATAATATTGATAGAGCGAGGGAGTTGACAGAAAGTGCGCTCGAAAACTGCAGGGATATAATAAAGTACACCAACCTTACGAAACGAAAGATCACACCAGAGATGGAGAGGATTCCTATAAACGAGATAATGATAGTCTTCCTCTCGATAGCCTTGGTTAGCATACTTGTATACCTTTTGCTGGAGAGGAGAGCGGAAGCTAGGAGGGGGGGGAAATGATCTCGGGTTTATGTTCAATATGCGGGAAACCCACAAAGCATCCGCACTCTTGCGTATTCTGCGGGGCGATCGTGTGTAGCGAACACTACGATGTTTCGACGGGAATGTGTTCTAATTGCAAATCAAGGCTAAAACGTGTTGAATAAACTTAAAAATAACCCCAATAGAATATTATATCACGCTGGGATGTCCGAACGGCTAAGGAGCACGCTTGGAATAAGCCTTTAAGGCTCCTTAATAGCGTGTGCCCATCTGGGCTTGGGGGTTCGAAACACCAATCTAAGCGGTGAGAAAATCCCTCTCCCAGCGTAACTAGCAAAAGACGTTCGAAAGCGAACGTCAACCTGCTAAATATTTAATTATCCGTTTTATAGAATCATTATGAACTCTGAAAAACTCCTCCTTCCCGAACCCCTACACTCGCTCACTGGAGGAATTGAGAAAGGGGCGATAACGAACTTTTACGGTCCTCCTGGGGTCGGAAAAACCAATTTGTGTGTCCTAGCGATGCTCGAATGCATACGGAAGGGAGGACGTGTTGTTTACATAGACACGGAAGGCGGGCTTTCGCCCGAACGGGTAAAACAAATATCCATGGATGATACGGATGTGTTCAAAAACATAGTTCTGATAGAGCCGAAAACATTCGAGGAACAGGGCGTTGTTATAAAGAACCTAGAAAACCAGAATTTCGATATGCTCATACTTGATTCTTCCGTTGCGCTCTACAGGCTGAAATGTGCTGACCCCACGAAGGAAACACTTGAGGCGAACAAGGAGCTTTCGATCCAGCTTTCAATCCTTTCCAGTCTTGCAAGAAGGAAGAACATACCAGTTATAATAACGGCTCATACCTTCAAAAACTGGGATACAGGAGAAAACCAGATTATAGGAGGAGATTCAATCAAATACTGGTCTAAATCGATCGTTTTTATCGAGCACACCGGAAAAATGAGTGAACGAAAGGCAACGATCGTGAAACACCGCTCGATCCCTGAGGGGAAGTTCGCGAAGTTCGAAATAGTGAACGAAGGTGTCAAGCCGAGCGGGTTCAGGATTTTTTAGTTTCTTCCTTTTTCTTCTTCTTAACCACGAACCCGCACTGCACGCACAACTTCCAGGGTCTTCGTTTGAACTGCTTGACCTGGATTATGTTCAGTCCGCACTTCTCGCATTTCTCGTCCAGGACCGTTATCTTCCCTTTCTGCGGAAGCGGGTAGCCGTGCTTGCATTTCGGGTAGTTCGAGCAACCAACGAAACGTTTGTGTGTCGTGTGTGAATGGAGTATTCTCAATTCACCCTTACATTTCGGACAGACTCCAATGTAGTGTGAAATCTCCTGGAATTCTTTGACACCCTCCTTCAATTCGGAACCTATGTGCATTTCGTGCTCCTTGAATTTCTGGAGGATTTTTTCGAGCTCTTTCTTAGCATCCTCTATTATCTCCTCTCTCTTTTTCTCCCCCTCCTGTATTATCTCCATTTCCTTCTCGAAATTCCTCGTGAGTTCCTCTGATATTATATCAGGGCAATGTTTTTCGAGAGCTTCGATAACCGCTGATCCCAGGCTAGTGACCCTTATTGATTTGTCTCTTATGTATTCTCTTTCATAAAGCGTGTGGAGGATTTGCGCTCGAGTAGCCTTCGTTCCGAGGTTTTTCTCCTCCATCACCTTGAGAACTGATGCCTGTGAATAGCGGTTTGGAGGGGAGGTCTCCTTCTCGTCCATTCGAACTTCCGGGTTTTCGATGGAATCCCCTTTCTTCATTTCGGGAAGAATCTGCTCCTTGAATTTCGCATATTTCCCGTAAAACTCCATCCATTCCGGTTTGACCGTTCTCATCCCGAAAGCCTTGAACTTTTCGCCGTTCACATCTATTACCGATATTATGTGCTCCCTAACTGCGGGGTTCGCGAATGTCGAAAGGAATCTCCTTACGATTAAATCGTAGACTTTCGATTGGTAGGGGTTTAGTTTCTTCGGGAGCTGACCTGTGGGGAAAATGCTCGGGTGTGCTGGGTCGTCCTTCTTCCCTTCCTTGGGAAAGAATTTCCCCTTTTCCAGTAATTTTTCGCAGAGGTTTGAGTAAGTTCTCTGTTTTGACAGTTTTTCTATTATGTTTTTCAGACCGAGTTTTTGGGGGAGCTTTTGGCTCGAGGTTCTCGGGTACGAAATAAGGGCTTGCTCATATAGGGACTGGGCGATATCCAGCGTCATTTTCGGGGAATAACCGAAGTTTCGGAACGCTTCTCTTTGCAGGGTGGTGAGATCGAAGGGGAAGGGCTGATGTTGCTCGACCATTCGCTTTTCCACAGAATCCACTTTAGCTTCCTTGCCTTTGCACTTACCAAGGATGCCTTCAGCTTGCTCCTTCTCCCAGAACTTGTCTGTTTCATGCGTTGCTGTTATCTCCTCCCCGTTTACCAACCCGTGAATTTCAAGTATCCAGAAAAGCTCCGGAACGAACCTCCCTATCTCCTTCTCCCTTTCCGCAAGGATTTTCAATGTCGGGCCCTGGACCCTTCCAATAGATAAAGTCCAGTAGCCTTTCGCTTTCTCGAGGGCGAGTGTGAGAGCGCGAGAAAGATTAATGCCCCACAAGAAATCGAGGGTATGCCTTGTCAACCCCGCCTCTATCTGCGGGAAATCGAGACGCGGAGAAGCGTTGGCGTAAGAATCCAGAATATCGTTTTTTGTAAGGGTTGAAAACTTCATCCTCTTCCCATCGTTAACGTTACAAATAAACCTGAGTATGTTGTAAGCTATTGTCGAACCTTCGATATCGTAGTCGCACGCTGATACGAATTCATCCGCGTTCTTCGCGAGCTTTGCTATGTTTTTGTAATACTTCTTCGCCCACAGGTTGTTCTTGTTTTCGAATGTGGGTTTCCACTGGAGATCGAAAACAGGATACG
Organism: uncultured archaeon; assembly: GCA_964346665.1. Lineage (GTDB taxonomy): Archaea > Aenigmatarchaeota > Aenigmatarchaeia > QMZP01 > QMZT01 > JAZGEG01. The sequence continues at coordinate 45,743 of CAYFVC010000067.1, read as the reverse complement.
TCCATTTCGTGTTCGCCTCTTTCTGGTCGAGAACGAATAAATGCCCGACAGCAGGAACTACGATGAAATCCTTACCGGAATGTTTGAACTTGAAATAATAAGCTTGCTTCCCTACCTTTTCTACTTTTTCATCTGTTAACGCATAAGCTATCCTCTGGGAAGCACTCGGTTTTTCAGCTATTATCAGGGTGTAAGGCATATTAACTATTAAAAATAGGGAAAGTTTAAATACTTTCAACGTTTCGCTCGCTTTTAGACCTTGAAAACCTGATCTCCTTCCCTTACCCTGTCTACGACCTTCAATCCTATCGAGTCCCCTTTTTTCGCTTCATCCACGTTCTTGTGTTCGATCTGCATCGACTCGATCTTCTGCGTGAAGTTCGTAGTCGCTCCCTCTATCGAGATTTCATCTCCTGTCTTAAGGGTGTCTTCCAGTTCTATTACAGCGACTCCTATATTTGTGAAATAATGCGTTATCTTCCCCACAAGTTTCTTTTCCTCAGGCTTCTTTTCCTCAGCCATGATTTATCCTATACATGTTATATTTAAAAATTTTTTGGCCATGCGGGGGCTGGGAATTCCGATGGAAGCCAGGAGCGAACAATGTGAGCGACGTTGGCTCCATTTTGCTCCACCGCTTTTATTGAAAAAGCGGTGTTCGAACCCAGGAACACACTAAGTGAATAGGTCTTGAGCCTATCGCCTTTGACCAGTGCCAAACCCCTGCGTCAGCGTATTTTCCGTAAACGCTTTTGTGCGTTTACTTGCGCAAAAGGGTTTCTTGGCTACCCCCGCATATTAGAAATATATGAAAAACAAGGTTATTATATTTATTGTATAGCCTTAAGTTGAGACCGCAACTTCTGGAGCTGGGTTTGGACATCTGTCATGTAGCCCTCGACCTCATCAGGACTCATCCTTCCGGGTTCTGGTATTTCCTCTTCCATGTGATGTTCGATTCCCTGAGGTCTCATGAAAAAGGAATCCAGATTCGATATTATCATGTTCAGCTCATCAAGGGTTTTGTGTGCAAGGTCTATCCCGTTCATAATCTCTTTCTGCATATCATCGAGAACATCGAGAGCATCCCTTAGGTTGAGAATGTGTGATTTGAGATCCCGAATGTTTTTTATGATATCACTGTACTTGTCAACCTTTATGAAAATCGGTGGTGATCTAGAAACCGCTGGCCTTGGTGGAGGTGGTTGGACTTTCTTTATTTCAGGTAGTTTGGCCGGAGGTTCGAATTCCTTTTCCTCTTCTGTTAGTTTTGGTAGTTTTTCCGGTTGTAGTTCCTTGATTTCCTCGGATTTCTTTTTGAAAAGTTTCATGTTTATTATTTCGCGTTTCAATAATAAATAATTAATTTGTATGCGTCGGCCGGGATAGCCACCTTTTACGGGAGCAGCCGGCTTCCTCAAAAGTCGGCTGGCCGAAAAATGTTCACGTATTTTACCAGCCCGTAAATGTGATTTGAACCCGGGTTACAGGCTTTTTGCATTATGGTTGCTGGATGCATCGAAACCCGCTGGAGGTTTCGATTTGGCAAGCCTGTGTCCTAGTGCCCATTCGCTTCTCGCGGGGCGAGCACCAGACTAGACTACCGACGCATACCTTTCGAAAGACATAGACTTCGTCTATGCCAACAGATATCTGCTGATGACCTTTACTTTCATTCTAAGTTGTCATCCGAAAATTGTGCCAAATCCCTGCGCAGCTGATTCCTCTTGTTCTGAAATCTTTTTCAGAATCTCTTCTTTCTCCTTCTTATCAACTTCCTTTCCCATGTCCCCGATTAATTCTTTCGTCTTCTTCACAGCTTCGCCGGAGCCGTCTATTTCGAGGTAATACCCGTCCTTTTCGAAACCTAGCGCCCGCGCTTCCCTGAAATTGATTGTCTGCCTTGACACCAAATCGTCCTCATAGACGGTGTTTTTAACTTTGGAAAAATTTTCCGCAGGGATGAAAAACACTGCTTTCATACTTACCTCCCGGTCTCTGAATTTCTATTAATTTCATATTTATATTTAAATATTTGTTAAATCCTAGAATATTCGTAACCTTGGTATCCTGAACTCGCAACCTTCGACCTCTTATAAGCAATAAAAAGAAGGATAATAACTACTATCACAATAACGGGTATCACAAGAAACAGCCAGTTGAACCCCTCCTCTTTAGGCTCTTTTTCGTCTTTCCCGTTCCCTCCGCTCTCAGAAGTCTTCTTCAGCTCGTCAATCGTGTCTATGAAATTCTCATACTCATTCACATCCTCGCCGTACGAGGTTGTTTTGTACTTCTCTTCGTATTCGATCCTAGCGTTCCTTATCTCTTCCCTTATGTCAGGGGTCGAAACCTTTTCGCTTGCTTCCGAATACCTGAACGCATCGGTAAGAAGCTCGCCTATCGAGATATGAGAAGTCAGTAACTTCTCGGATTTTTCGGAAGTTATCTTGAATTCTATCTTGTACAAATCCTCCTCTCCTGGGAATGCCTTGAAAACGGTTGTCTTCTCCTCGTTTTCGCCTAAGTTAACGGTTTTTGATTCAGGCTCTATATTCATCGAAGGACTTGAACTCGCCTCTATGAGGAAATCCTGTGATTCATCGTAATTCGAAATGACCACCCTAAAGATGGTTTCCCCTGCCTCTTTCAGGTTTATGTTTTCCGGTATAACCGAAGCCGTGAAACCTTCCTTTTCTTTTGTTGTGACTGATATCGTTCCCTTCTTTTGTTTTTTGCACGCCTGTATTTCGCAACCCTCGGCCTGCGCGTTCACTATCATCTCGAATTCCCCCTCCCTTTCGGGAGCCTTAACCTTGAACGTTTTCATAGCGGTCGGGTTTGAAGGAGAAGTCGTCACAACCGGCTCTCCGAAATCGTTCTGAAGGTTCGTTGCGATGGAAAGCCGTATCCTGAGGTTCGCATAAGAGGTTATGTATAACGTTTTGGTAACGATTTCCCCTGGCTTCGCCTGCGTAACCTCCTCCTTGAAGCTGAGGTCTATTATGTCAGCGTTCTCGTTCAGAAGTTTACATATATCCGTTTCGTTCTCCATATCCACCCCTGTATCAACATCCTCGTAACCAGAAACGCACAACCCTCCTGAAATCGAACTCGAAACTCCGATATCACGCGAGGACAGGCTTATACTGTAAAAAGAAAAATCCCCCTCTTCCTTTTCCGAATAGTAGAAGCAAACAGGGTTCTTGTTCAAAACCCCAGGCTCCATAACGACCTTGCTGTACGTCGTGTCCGTCCATGGGCTTTCCCCTTTGTCCACCTCTATGACCGTTTCCAAAGTTCTGTCAACATAGCTCATACCGAGATCCTGGGGGAGGCTTACGTACACACACTTATACCCTGTCCCGGGCTCAACCGAGAGGATCGTTCCGCCTTCCAGTGAACTTCCCAGAGGAACAAGCAACAGAAACGTGATCACGAAAGGAAAAAGCCATTTCATATAATTTAATTTACCCCGAGTGGAATATATATTAAACCCTCATAGCGCTCTTTCTAAAGAAAAACAAGCCTATCAGGAAAAAGATAACGAGAATGACTACCAAGACAATCGCGTATTCGTAACCAAAGGTTATTTTCCCGCAGTCAGGATCATCCCCATCAGGGCAATCCTCGCAGACCCCGTCCTTCACATCGCTACAGAAATAATAGATTACTTTTGGCCCCTCCTTTACGAATGTTATGTCTCTCTCGATATTCTCTGTGAAGAAGCCGTCTTTCGAGAATATCACATTCGCTATGTATGTTCCCTCCGAAACTGCTTTGAAACTCGCGAGCCCTTCATCGAAACTCAGGGTCGTGGTATCGCCATCGTGGACAACATAGCCTGAAATTTCAGGGTTTTCTAGACATTCCACCCGTATGTATGCTGTTTCCCCAAGAATTAAAACCGGTCTCAGGTCCTTGCATCCATGATCCGCGCAAATTAGTATTTCGAAATCGCTCAACTTCTCCTTCGTTCCAGTCACGTAGAATTTAGTTGTTTTCTCCGCCACGATTTCCCCTGATTTGCGAACCCTTACCATATGCGTGTATTTTCCAGGGAATAGATATTCAGAGACTATGAAACTCATATCAGAAATCATAACGTCGCCATCAGGTTTTATGGTAAATTCTTCATACAACGGCATAGGGTCTATTCCGGGCCTTAAAACATACTGCTCAACGAAAAGGTTGAGTGTGTTATTCTCATCGTTGATCAAAACCGTCCCGAGATCAACGAAATCCTCAGGGTAAAAGGTTTTGCCTTCTGTATCCTCGAAGTTCACTATCTCGAGTGAATAGACAGGCAAAGCTAACAAAAGGAAAACTGCGAAACCCAAGAGCGTTAGACTTCGTTTCATGTTACCAGTTTCTTTTTAAGCGTTCCTCCTATATTCACTATTTTCGGTTCATCAAGGCACATGTTTTCTTCTACCTTGCAAGTAACTTCACCCAACCATGCATCTCCGTCCGGAGTTGCCAAGAAGGGTCCCTCGTAGTAGAAATCTCCGCAGGTTATTGATCTTTCATCTGATTTTTGGAATCTGTTTTTTCCAAATACAACATAATAATCACCACCGAACTCGCGCTTTATAGAATATTTTTTGGACAAATCTATGCATTTAATCTCGGGGTCGCCAAAATCGTCCTCACCACATTTAATTTTGAAAAAATCTGTTCTGTAACATTTCTTCCTTCCGGCCACTGCAATGCACTTATAACCTTTGCGTTCGGCCTCTTCCTTCATTTCTGCGATTTTCACTTCGCCGATTAAGGCTGGTTTGATCGTCGGGTCTCCGAGAAGTATATACCTGTCTCCAGCATCTTGTATTTTTCTTCGGGCCGCCTTAAGGGTGTTTCCTAGATCGTATCCTTCAAAAATATTATAAATCAGTTCTTTCCCCATATCACTAGCAATCATAAACGAGACGCCTCCATAATAACCCAGACCTCCCATCCTAATGAAGTTGGAACCGAAGAGTTCATCTCTTTCTGATTTGTAGTAGTCCATGGTAAAACAGGCGGCAGCTATCGCTATGGGAGAATGAAGTTCAGGTATTTCATCCGAATCTATACCTTTCCAGGAATACGTGCGCCCGTGATCATCATAAAGTATTATATCGTTTTCGCCGAGGAACGAGCCTCTTGCCCTTCCCTCCTTACAGTTGTTTATGGCGATTGATTCATTGCCAACAAAACAAGATACATTGTAGCCTTGAACATCAAGCTGATTCGCCAGATCAGGTACGTACTTTTGTTCATCCGGTAAATCGTATGCTATCAGGCCTATTTTCTGAAACATTCTCACATCAGATTGACTAGGTAAATAGGATAAACCGTGTTTATAAAAGCTCGCATCCCTATTCATGTAACTTGAAGTGTCGGAAATGGATATTCCGAAAATCCAGCCGTTTGCGCTTTCAGGAGAGTATTTTAAATCAAGGCTTGATCTGAATTCACCCAGATTATAAAAACAGCTCCAAAAACCGCTTAATGGTATCATTTTTGGGCTTGAAATTATCGTGAGGTAATTGATCTCAACATAAGGGCAGCATGTGTTTTCTATTGCCTCTTGAATATCCTGTTTAACTGTTGCTGATTTGGTTTCAATCTCGTTCTCAAACTCCTGCTTTTCGGGATTTGAGTATCTGTCCATTACGTATGAAGTGCAATTTCCAAACCTTTTCGATTCCCTTCCTATTTCAACCCCCTTTTCCAGAGGTTCAACATCCGTGAAAACGATAAGCTCATTCTTTAAAGTTGCAAGTAGGGGGGAAACCAGGGAATCCCTGCAGTAATTGTCTTTAATCTTTCCGAATTCTGTTTTGTACTCAAAATGCTCGCAGTATTCATCCTTTATATCGTTTGGGTTGACAAGTATTATTTTGTCCGTGTTCGTGTATTCAACGTATATCTTCTGCAGCGTAGGAATATCATAGGATGTGATATTATCGGCTGATGTTTTTTCTAATATGGAGGAATAGGTTTCGCTGTTCTTGGAATGAGGGTGAACATAGTAAACTTTTTTGTCCTCGAAGTCGTATTCATCGAATTCTTTAGAATTTTCGAACACCAGTGGGGCATTAAGATAGGAAGCAAAAACAGAAGCCAGCAGTCCTGTCTTGTAGTCATTTTCCGAAACAACGATGTATTCGTAGCCTTTTTTATTCCACAGTTCATGGTAATCTTCCACGGAGAGGTGTTTTAATTCGTATTTTTCCAGAGCGAGATTGAGTTTCTTTGGAATGTCGTTATGGACTATGACAACTTCGCTTGGTCTGAACTGCTTGAGGAATATGAGGGTCGAATCCAGATCCAAATTATCCCCCTCCCTATGGTATAAAAGGGTTGGGCTGTATCTGATGCTATTTTTTCTTGCTTTCATCTCCTCTATTTCCGTGATTTTTACGATATCCTTGCTTACGTAATGATATGTTGTCAAAGGATAGAGACTTAGGATATCTTTCCAGTTATTGTCATCTATGAGGTAAACAGTTTTGTCCTCCAATATCTCCATGTCTTCCTCTCGCGAAACCTGGGATTTTAATTCCTCATCGATCCCCTTAGCGTAATAACATCCTATTTCATTATTCCATCTTATACATGTGTATACATCTTCTGGCCTTGAGGGGTCAAACTCTTCACAATCGGCTTCATTATATCTAATTTCATATTCGCAAATGTTGATTATGCAGTCATAACTATGAGTGAAAACTATCCTTTTTATACCGTCAGAAACTTCTTTTACTATTCCCAGAAGTTCATCTCCTGAAAGCTCTTGCTCTTGACTTAAATAACCCACTCTAAGTTCCTTTACCATATCATTCATAGCTCCACATCTCTCAGAATATACGTAACCCAGGTACGGTTTTTTTAGATTACCCTCGTAAACATGGGCGTAAAAAATAAGAATGTTATAAAGTGGAGTTCCTTTTAAATCCAATTCGTAATCCCGATATTTTGACCGAGAAAAGTTCCTAAATGATTGTTCATCATCAAAGTTATCTTTGCTTATGTAAACCCTTATCTTTATTTCTTCTGCGTCCTCTAGACTTTTTATGATATTTTCTGCCTCAGTCTTGTGAACACCCATTATACCCAATTCATCAGTTATTGCTTGTTCGCCTTGGCCAAAAACAAAAAACGGCAAAACAATCAGAACTGCAAGAATGAGCAACAGGAATTTCAACTTCATCTTAATTATTTAGAAACGAAATATATTTAATATGAAAGGTCAGGTTGAGTTTATAGCTGTTTTTGCCTTCATAGTGATCGCGGTTGTCGTTATCCTCGTTTCCTTCGGGGGGTTCGTTGCAGAGGAGGATCGACCTATTGTGACAGGGTTAGGAGAGGAAAAGAAACTGATAAAGGACTCCATCCTCAACTCGATAAGGGACTCCGGAAAGAAAGAACTGAGGGAAATATACAGAACAGGGGGAATTTCAAACTCGGAAAACACGGTGAGATACGGGGTGAAGGAAATAGGGATATGGGGGGATTGTGACAGGACAGAAATACCAAAAATAGAGAAAATTCTTGAAAAGGATTTGGAGGAAAGAATTAAAGTGGTTTTCAAGCCAGAGATGGAATTTTTCGGGAAGGGTGTTTCTATCGATCTGGGAAACCTCGACGTTTTCGTTAGCATACAGGATAACGGGGTAAAGATCGATGTGAATATGCCGACATTCGTGGAGAATTCTAGCATCCCCCAACCATACAGCATCCTTATACCTTCGAAGCTTAAGGAAATAATCGAGGTCTCGGAAGATATAACAAACAGGAATAATAATTCTAAATTTCTCGAGTCCGCCACGCTAAACACCATACTTTATTCAAACCCCGAGGAGGAATGGCTTCCAACAATAGATCTGAGAACAGGTTGTAGGAATACGTTATTCAAAACCGAAAGCGAAGTTCGGAATTCTCTCGAAAACCTTGTGAAGTATACAGCTAGTCACACTGTTTTCAACAGGGATGTTTTAGATCTTCCCGAGAATCCGTTTTATTTGCTAGGGGTCGCGGATTCAGACCTTCAAGTATCATTTGTTTACCCAGAAGACTGGAACTTAGGAAACAACTTCGATATTGAGCCTAATCCTGTTGTATTCTACCCGAAACCCGTCATTTCGTTCTCCTCCACCTGTATCGAAACTATGGATGTTCGTTATTCGTTTCGATATCCTATAATTGTGATGATCGAGGACGATGTGTTTGATCAGTTGTTCAATTTCGCGATAATGGTGAACATTGATGAGAATGAGCCTGGATGTGGTTTCAGGAAAGGGGAGAAAACATCTTATCATGAAAAATGCGTGATGGAAAGCGGGTGCCTAGCAAGCGTGAACGTAAGGGATTCGAAAGGTCTTCCTGTAAGCAAAGCGCTGGTCACGTTCGGGGGTTGCTCGCTAGGGGAGACTGATTACCTAGGATTGTTGAATTCAGGAATACCATGCATGATAGGGGAGATTTCGATTCATAAGGAAGGGTACAGGGAGCATAGAAAACTTTTGAAAGCTAGCAATCTTGAGGGTTATTCCGTTGTCCTAGAGGGTGGAGGGAAGGAGATACCAGTTCATTTTTACGGAGTTCCTGTGAAACCCGGAGATCCGAAAGCAGGGGGAACTTATAAAGATTATTCGGTTTCCGGCCAACCCAGGTCGATAAACCTTTTCTCCGAAGACTACTTCGTTCTCGTTTACATTAAACCGGAAGACGGGGACAACATAATGCTTTACAATATAGGTTCGGAAGGTTTCATAGGAGAAACTAAAATGATCCTCAAACCAGGGGTTTATGATGTGTTTGGAGCGATAGTGAACAATCAAACGAGTGAAACCGTTGGTTATGTTGAAACTGTATATCTTTCGACCGGGGATGAAAATGAAATTTATATTTACCTCCCATTTGTCGAGGGGATTTCGGAATCTATAAAACCCAGCGAGATATACAAAATTGAAATCGCATTAGGCGAATGTGGTATTGAGGTTGTGAGCGAGGGGGAGCAGAGTGTGAGTGTACCGTGTGGTTAGGATGAAAAAATATTACGGAGTGGTGTTGGTGATCGCGTTCTTCCTTTTGTTCAGCGTTATTGCGAACTCGGAGGAATTCAAGGTCATCGAGGTTTCAGAAAACGAGATATATTGTCAGATACTGAATTCTGATTTCGATTGCCATTTGTTAGATAATCAGTTATCGGTTACTATAAGGAGTGATATCGAAAACCTTGAAGCGGACCTCGACCTTATGTGTGGGGGGAAGCGAGTGGAAACGTATGCTAACGAATGTAACAGGACGGAAAACCTTTACCTGTGTTACTTCGATCTGGAACCGATCATAACACTCGAAAAACCGAGTGATTGCGAAATGACTTTCTATTTCTACACAAAGTTCTCAAACGAATCCCTGGGGGAAGAGAGGTACGAGGGGACTTTGAAGATAATACCGGTAATCGAAACCAGTCTGCTCAGCCTTGAAAAACAGAAAACGAAACTCAATAATGACTTTTTAACCGTGAAGGATTTTGATAAGGAATCGATTTACAACTCGGGGATTTGCTCTTATCTTGGAACAGGTATTTGGTTTGGAAAGATAAATGAATACGAGAAAGAGTTCGAAAACCTTGGGGGGACGTTAATACCTAGCGGAACTATCGCTAGCAAATCCCTGAACCTTCTCAAAACCTCAAGTATTCTCGCTTCTTTGTATGCTGAAAACGGGGATCCTTTCCTTTCAATACTGCTCGATCATTTCCTCTTCCAAGGTCTGCTAACAGGGCATTTCATAAGCGAAATCATCTACCAGCTTGGGGAAGGGTATCTCTGGGGTGAAATATTCGAAAACCTAGAGAATGACGTGGACGGGAGCTGCGAAAAAATACAAGAAAATTTCGACCATATTTTGAATCCGAATTTCCTAGTGATGAACAAGGTCAGGCTTATAGACTGCCTTGAAAAGAGGGATTTCAAGAACTGCTGGAAAAAATTGGAAGGGATGGGGAATTACGTGAATCCAGGGAATTCTCCTGAAAGATCAGAACTCAGGTTTTACTTGGGAAGTTACCTTCTCAGAGACAGATCGAACGTATGTGAAGGAGGTGAAATAAGGGTAGTTTATGAGAACCTCGAAAGGTTCGGGATTGATCATTTGAAAACAACAGGTCCTGGAGGGTGTGAAAACGTGATATACGTATACGGGGAAGGAAGCAAGACTTATTCTGTTTCGGAATTTCTGTGCGGTTATGGAGAACCGATCGATGGAGGAGCGTATTCGATAGAGGTTGACCCAGACACGTTAGGGGAGAAGGTGGTATACAGGATCAATTATTATGAGGACCCGGAAAACTGCAAGGTCCAGCAAGAGGTAATTCTGGTCTGATGACCTCAAGCTTATAAATTTTATATATAAAATTCAATAATGCCAGAAACTCTTGAAGGATTCGTTTCCCCGAGAAGGCTGCCTGCATACGAAAAGAAAATAGCGGAGATCGGGAAGGATGATGTTCGTGTTCGTTTGCTAGGGATGGTGATTGATAAAAAGGAGAACGTGGTCGTTCTTGATGACGGGACGGGGAAGATCAACATTGTCTTCGCTGAGCCTTTCGCTACCGAAGTTAACAAAAGGGTTCGGGTATTCGGAAGGGTCATACCCAGCGAGGATGGGTTTGAAATACAAGGGGAAGTCCTTCAGGATATGGAAGGGATGGATTTCGAACTTTACAAAAAGGTCAGCGAACTCGAAAAGGAATGATAAATATTAAAATCCTAATGTTTCAATAAGTATATCCTAGGAGGTGATAGAGCACGTTGAAACCGTCAAAGACGGTTTCAGATTGCGTACTATGTTCAAAATAACTCTGAATAACGCGGATCTGTTGAAGAATTCCATACCAATAATATCGGAGATTATAGATGAGGGAGTTTTCAAGGTTGATTCAAATGGTTTGTCCTTGCTTTCTCCAGACAGGAGCATGATAGCCGTTGTTGACTTTCAACTTTTAGCGTCTGCTTTTGACGATTTCAAGGTCACCGGGGAGAACCTGCTCGGTCTAAACCTTGCGAACCTCGTAGCGGTGGTGAAGAGGATAAAGGCAGGGGAGAAGGTCATACTGAGCAAGGAGGATGGATCGAACGTCTTGCAATTCACAATGCAGGGGAAAGGAACTCGAAAATTCGAGATCCCGCTGTTGAACATTTCGACTGAAAAGCCCCCGCTAGATCAGCTCGAATTTAAAGGTAAAGTGGAAATGGATTCGAATGTTTTGGAAGAGGGAATATCGGATGCGGACATAGTTGATGATTCCGTCGTTTTCGAAACGAACCCTGAACTCTTCAAGCTGTGGGCGAAAGGCGATATCTCCTCCTCGCAACTCGAATTGAAAAAAGGGGAGGAAGGTCTTGCGAAGCTCGAGGCTATGGAACCGGTAAGGGCGAGATACCCTCTCGAATACCTCAAGAAGATGATAAAGGCAGCGAAGTTCGCGAACAAGGTAGCGCTCGAATTCGCGAATGACTATCCAATGAGGATTGTGTTCAAGGACATAGACAAGATAAACCTATCGTTCATTTTAGCTCCGAGGGTGGAGGAATAAATCATTTGACTGCCCAGTAGGACGGATCTTCTCTTCCACCTAATTGTCTTTTAAATCTATCAAGATCAGGCAGTTCAGAGCCACCTAAATGAACTTCACTAATCCCTCTTTCTTTCAATTTCTCAGATAACCGAACATATGCATAAGTGGGCATTGCTGTAAACCCAGTATAATCAGAACATGTATCTACACACGAAATTTTATCCGGATCCCTCAACGTAAATGGAGTGTACAATCCAAATCTATTCGGGGAAAGCATCTCCCCAACAAATACAGAAACAGGATCTTCTTGCAAATATCCAACGTAAGCATTAACGGATTCTAGATTTAAAAGGTCTGAACTCAAGGAGTTGTAATGATCTTCAGGTGTCGAGCCTATAGCTTTCCCTTTTTTCTGCAGCATATCGAAATGAGAATCAATCACCTGTCTTGCATCTTCTTTGTTTGCAAGTTTTTCCAGTTCGTATTGAAACCCGCTCCTTTTTAAAAAGTTTTTAAACCTGTTCTTCGCGTATCTTGTTTTTATGGGAATATGGTTTTTGATATTTACAATTGAATGGGAATAAGTCTCATCTTCTTTCGGTGATTCAGAATGCCAAGGCGATTCCTCAATCGGCAAGAACCCTGTATTTAGTAACTCTAAGTATTGATCCAATTTTAAAAATCGTGCATACACTCCCTTGCAAGGAATATCTTTACCTTTGACTTCATCAAAAATTTCTCCTATCTTTTCTCCGATATTCTTTCCTCTCGGGGCCACAACGAACAGATAGCCATCAGAATCTTCTGGATCATTCTCTTTACGATAATATCCAATAGAGAAAAGCGTTTCACTATCCTCGAAAACAAGTCCGTACGGATGTTTCGAACTCCTCCCCCTTGGACCGAGGCCGTTGGAATAAAGGGCAAAAGCCAAGTTGCTCACCCCGAAACTGCCATCTTTGTATTTTCCTATCACCTCACTATAATTTGGGCTATATGGTTGAACCTGTTCAAATCTGTCCAGTAAAATATTTTCCACTATATCTCTTTTCGTTTCATTAAACATCGTACCACTGATCTGGTAGAGGTAAATTGTTCGACCTTCTAAGTTTCTGTACTTTTTCGAATACGGGATCAACAATATGCTGAACCGGCCTGTAATTTAATAGAAAATTACGTAAATCTTGATCACCAACTGATTCTGCCACATCACGTCTTACACCTATGTAAAATCTATCTTTTTTCTGAGGAGTGTAATTACCTGTTTTTACTTCCTTTAACCTTTCCCTGACCTCTTCCCTCTGTTCTGGAGCAAGTTCCATTAAATCTTTTACGAGGGATAACATGATAGGAATTTTATCATGTACTTTGATGCGTCTTATTTTTTCTTCCAATCCTCTATACATTTTTTCTAATGTGGCATCATTCATTGAATAACATTTTCCTCGATAACTCGTATTCACCACTTCCTTATTTTAATCAATTTTTATTACTTTATAGTGGTTTCCATATTATATAAAATATTGTTAAAAATTTTAAATAAATTAACAAAATATTTAAATAAAATAGATAATATATAAAATATGGATAAACTGGACGTGAAGGACAGGAAAATCCTGTATGAAATAGACCTTAATGCGCGATTGGGGACGTCTGTCCTAGGGAAGAAAGTGGGCCTGAGCCAGGAAGGTACGTTCTACCGTTTGAAACGGCTTGAAAGGCAGGGTATAATCTCAGGTTACATGACGTTTCTCAATTTCGGGAAGATCGGTTACACAGGATATGCTGTATATGCCCGGTTTCAAAACGTTACGAAAGAAGAGAAGAAAAATATTATCGAAGAATTAAAGCAACATGATCATGTTTACTGGATAGCGGAATTCGGGGGGAAGTTCGATCTCGCCTTTGCGATAATGGCGAAGAATGTGGTTCACTTTAACGAGATATTTGGCGAGATTTCCACAAAGTATAACAATGTGTTGAAAGACTTCACCGTTGCTATAAGGGTGGAGCTTGTCCAGTTCCCTCGTGATTATTTGATTGAAAGAAAGGTTATTGTGAAAAAAGCACCAAGATTCGGGAAATACATCGAATCGGAAAAATTAGATACGCTCGATAATCTCATTCTGAGAGAAATATCAAACAACGCTCGCTTATCTGCTCTTGAAATATCTAAAAGGGTAAAGAAGCCATTCTCAACGGTAACTTCTCGCTTGAAAAAATTGAAGAAAAAGGAGATCATTCAGGGATATGGAACCCAGATTAATTGCCAGCAATTCGGATACGAAAGCTACCAGCTATTTCTCAACACGCATAACCTGACTGGGGAGGGTAAAAAAGAACTTTTTTCTTATTGTCAGGCTCACCTAAACATTATCTTTTACATCGAAACGGTCGGTAAGTGGAATTTTGAAATCATTTACGAGATAGAGGACCAGAAAAAACTACAGGATCTTATTATTGACATAAGGACGAAATTCTCTGACGTGATTTTTGATGTTGAGAGTATTGTCTTGTTCAATCACTATGTTAAATACAATCAATACCCATTTTAACCGAGAACCATAGTTATTATTATCATCCCAATTCCTATTAGTATCAAGACTATCCCTGTCCAGAAAGCGAAAGGGATCGTGAACATCGCTATCGCTAGATACGCCCCGACGACTAGGAACAGGAATCCCAAGATCGCGGTGAACCACAAAGGAAATAAACCCTTTCTGTCCATATTTTATTCTATAAATGCGAACCAATAAATATATGAAAAATATATATTATGGTTATGGAGTGGGGAAGGTTTCTTAAAACAGGAGCAGTGTCCGGAATTGTATACGGGATCCTCCAAGGCATTGTTACCGTAATGTCTTACGTCTTCTACAGGGAGCAGATAATAGAAATCATAAGAGCGAGTATCCCTTCGAACGTCAACATCCCAATAAGTATGGAGCAGCTTGCCGATATAGGTATGATATTCGCCATACCAGGATCCATAGTAGGGGGAATCATAGCGGGATTGGTCTTTGCCTTTATATTTTCACTGATATACAGCGAACTGATCGGAAAGAATTCAAAAAGGAAGGGTTTATTCCTGTCGGTACTGCTTTTGGTGGCGATAGCACTCGGTGAACTCGCATACCAGGGAGTGATAGGCGGGGTATTCCTCATCCAGACAAGTTTCATAATGCTCACCCCATTGAATGCGGTGTTCTTCTTGGTATTGGGCTACATGATCGGAATTTTCTACGACAGGTTCGAACCCAAGGAACCCAAGGTAAGAAGATGAACGAGTTTATCCGGATTTTGAAGGAAAGGAGGAGTGTGAGGGAATTCTCCGACAAAGCGATAGAAAAACGAATACTTGAGGAGATAATAGATTGTGCCAGGCTTTCCCCTTCAGCGAGAAACATCCAACCTTGGAAGTTCATAGTGGTGACCGATAAAGAAAAACTGGCCAAAATTTCAGAACACATGGAATACGGGAGTTTCATTAAGGATGCTGCGGCCTGCATAGTTGTTTGCGGTGACAAAAGTGTAAAGAGATACGTGGAAGATTGTTGTCTAGCTTCCGAAAATATAATGCTTTCCGCGAAATCCCTCGGAATAGGATCTTGTTACGTTGCCGCTCTTGGGAAGGATGTTGATCATGCAAGAGAGGTCCTAGAAATACCGGAAGACTACGAAATCGTTTGCTTCATACCACTGGGTTATTTCGAAAAGAACCCCGAACCCCATGACAAGAAAAAGATGGAAGACGTGATCCGCTGGGAGAGATTTTAAAACGCTTCGGAAAGCGACTTCTTGGCCTCGGAGATTTTTTTCAATTTCTTTCTCGTTTTTTCGAGTCTCTTTTCCAGCCTGACCTTTCTCTTGCTGAGCTGTGTTTCATTCTTAACAAGTTCCATTATTTGGGAACGCAGTCTCGCTTCCCTTCGGTCAAGGGATTTTATCTTTTTTCTGAGGTCCTTGATCAAGTCCGCAAGGATCTTCCTCTCCATCTCGAGATTCCCCAATTCCTGTGTTACCTTCTTGAATATGTCTGTTATTAGAACTTCATCTTCCTCCAAACAAGACACCCCTTAGATAGTAATTAAATATTAAAATACAAACTATTTATAACATTCCCACGAAATACACTGCATAGCGGGATGGAGCAGCCTGGAGTGCTCGCTGGGCCCATAACCCAGAGGTCGGTGGTTCAAAACCTTCTTCGGGAGGTGAGTCTCCACCTCCCGCTATTATGAATGCGCTTTACATGGATGATTCGTATTTGAAGGGGTTCGAGGCGAATGTCGTTAGTGTAACGAAAGGCGGGGAGAATAAATTCTTCGTCGTGCTCGATAAAACCGCCTTCTATCCGAATTCTGGAGGGCAGCCACACGATAGAGGGAAATTCGTGAAGGATGGTGTGGAGTACCCGGTGGTTTATGTCGGGAAGTTCTCAGGGAAAATATCGCATGAAGTTTCGAAAGAAGGCTTGAAAGAAGGCGATGTGGTAAAGGGAACGATAGACTGGGAGAGGAGATATATACTTATGAGAATGCACACGGCGGCTCACATAATTTCAGAGGTTTTTCACAAGGATTCTGGTGCGATGATAACGGGAAACCAGCTTGATCTCAACAAATCAAGGATAGACTTCAGCCTGGAGGACTTCGACAGGGAGAAGATGTCCGAGTATTTCGCAAAGGCGAACGAGATCGTGGGAAAAGACCTGAACGTGAAAATGTATTTCCTCCCGAGGGAAGAGGCGATGAAAATAGAGAACATCACCAAACTCGCAAACGTTCTCCCCCCGAGCATAAAGGAACTCAGGATAGTGGAGATCGAAGGATTTGACATACAAGCTGATGGTGGGACTCATGTGAAATCCACGAAAGAGATAGGGAAAATCGAATTCCTCAAGGCGGAGAACAAGGGAAAGAACAACCGTAGGGTTTACTTCAAGATTGTATAAACATTGATAATTTTTAAATCAAAGAACCAAGTTTGAATGGGGTGATTGTTTGAGGTGGATTCTCATATTTTTGGTGGGAATTATACTAGTTTCTGGTTGTGTAGATGTATATGTATTTCCAGAGGATGAGGATATAGAAGTAGAGATGTGCAGAGAGTTATGTGAAACTAAGTTGTCAGCCGGTGAAGATCTTTCGAACGGTCCCTGCCTCTCGGACGACAATCCGAACTGGGATGTGGAAGACTGGGTTTGCGATGTCGCTCACTCGCCGAGGGAAAATGTTGACAATATTCCTGAAAACCAGTGCAGAGAATTCAGGGAGGGGAGAGCGAAACACTTCGTGGAAGTCGATCCAGAGTGTAAATTCATAAAGGCGGTCTGAACATGCCGATAATAACTTTCAACCTGCTGAAGGAACTTTTGGAGAAACAGAACAGGCCTGTGACCACGAACGAGATCATAAACCACGTCGCAGACAAATCTCCAAGAAACCTCGAAACCCTCGTCCCCAACATGGTGGTTCTGGAAAAAACCGGGTTTGTAAGAAAAAACTTTGACAAAAAGAAGAATTCTTACGTGTGGGAGATAAGCGATCCGAACCTCAACGGTATCGAAATTCTTGAGAAATACCCTGAACTCTATGAGCAAACCCTTTACGGAGAAGAGTCCATGAATGGGATGCTCAAGAAGAAAAAGAAAACTTAGAAATTCTTCGCGTATTCGAGGGCGAGCTGAAAGTACATCTTGGCGGTGTTTTTCGCCTCCTTCTTTTCGAAATCAGGCACATTGGGATCGTTAATTTTGAATCCTGTCACCTCCCCCCTCACAAACGCCCGGTAACACTTGTAGAAATCAAGGAATTTTGTTACTTCGCTGTCCCCGGTTTTCTCTACGTATCTTTTCAGAAAATAATCGGAAAGGAATTTCCTGTGATGGAAATCGAGATCCATCAAGAAGAATGCTATATCGCTTGCAACGTCCGAACAAGCGAAGCGCTCGTTGAACTCGATCGCATCGAATATGTATATCTTTTCGTTCACAACGAAAATGTTCCCTGAGTGCAAATCCCCGTGACACCACTTGACTTTCCCCTCGCGAAGGCGCTTGCTGAATAGCTCGCTATTTTTCTCCATGAATTCAGAAACTTTCCTTTCGATCGTATCGAATGTTTTCTGGTCGATCGTTTCCCCGATGAAAGGGCGGGTCTGTCTAAAGTTCTCCTTCCAGTTGAATTTAACGGTTTCAAGAGAGCCTATGGAATGTGGGTCTGTATATGTCTGGGTCTTTGAGTAGAAATCGATAATAATATCAATGATCTTGTCAATGGTCTTTGTTTCAATCAGGTTCTTCTCCAACAGCCTGTTCATGAGGTTTTCCTGGGGAAGCTGCTTCATCTTTATTGCGTAGTCTATCGTTTCCCCCGGCCCGTTTATCTTGATCATGTGGTCGAATTTGTTCACGGGGAGAACATCAATGTACATCTCCGGAGAAAACATCCGGTTGATTTCGAGCTCTTTTTTGCAGAACTTCATCCGCTTTTCGAGTGTGGTGAAATCGAGAAACCCGAAATCCACTGGCTTCTTTATCTTGTAAACGAAGTCTCCTGTCAGAAAGACCCAGGAAATGTGCGTTTGAATTAAGCTTATTTCCTTAACAGGCGAATCGTATGATTCTGGGGTTTTCAACGCCTCTAGCATTTCTTTCGTTTGCTTTAACATAGTTATATATTTATATTACCAAACTAAAATGTAAAAATTCATTTTCAAAGGTGTTCGAATGAGCAAGGTCAAGAATTTGAAATTGGCGAAAGAGGGAGAGATGAAAATCCGCTGGGCTGAAGATCACATGCCCGTTCTAATGAATATACGAGAAAGATTTCAAAAGGAAAAGCCTTTGAAAGGCGTAACGGTCTCGTGCTGCTTGCACGTGACGAAGGAAACCGCTGTTCTTGTTAAAACCTTGAAGGAAGGGGGAGCGAAAGTCGCTTTATGCGGTTCGAACCCCTTGAGCACGCAGGACGATGTGGCAGCTGCCCTTGTCAAGGAAGGGATAAACGTCTTCGCCTGGAGAGGGGTGAAAAAAGAGGATTACTACTGGTGTATTGACAGCGTTCTCGATTTCAACCCTGACATAACGATGGATGACGGTGGGGATTTGGTCACGAGGGTTCACGGAAGAAGGGAAGATTTGTTGAAGAATATAATTGCTGGCACGGAAGAGACAACGACTGGTGTTATCCGCTTCCGGGCAATGGAGAGGGATTCCGCTTTAAAATACCCCATAATAGCGATTAATGATGCGTACACTAAATATCTCTTCGACAACAGGTATGGAACAGGACAATCCACTATCGATGGTATACTAAGGGCGACATCCGTCCTTCTTGCTGGGAAGAACTTCGTGGTTGCTGGTTACGGGTGGTGTGCAAGAGGGATAGCGATGCGTGCGAAAGGTATGGGAGCAAACGTGATAGTAACGGAAGTTGACCCATTGAAGGCGTTAGAGGCGGTGATGGATGGTTTTTCTGTTATGCCGATGTCTGAGGCGTCTAGAATGGGGGACATTTTCGTTACAGCAACGGGGGACAAGAACGTGATCACTCGAAAACATATTGCTTCCATGAAATCTGGGGCGATAATCGCGAACTCAGGCCACTTTGATGTGGAGATAAACCTGCCAGAACTAGAAACGGTTTCAAAGGGCAAGAAAAAAATAAGAGACAATGTGGAGGAATACATGCTAAGGGACGGGAGAAAGATATACCTTATTGCTGAGGGAAGGCTCGTGAACCTCGCCGCAGCGGAGGGACATCCGAGCGAAGTGATGGACCTGTCTTTCGCTAACCAAGCATTAGCGGCAGTATATATTCTCAAGAACAAGGGGAAATTCGAACCTAAGGTATACAAACTCCCAAAGGAGATCGATTCTCGGATAGCGAAGTTGAAACTCGAGTCAATGGGGATAAAAATCGATAAGCTCACGGAAGATCAAGAGAAGTATTTATCAGGCTGGGAAGAAGGAACATGATCCCTAAGGATATAATTCTTTCCCCACTTTCTCGAGCATGTCAAACCCCTTAACTTCTTCCTTGTGCATCGGGATTCGAAGGATCTTATAACCCTTGAATTTCTTTCTTATTTCTTCCAGCCTTTCCTTCTGGAGCTTTCTCTTCTCCGTGCAGAACGGGCATTTTCTGTTTTCGGGTATTAACTGGTTCACAACGATCGTCTTTATTGGTATCCCGTATTCATTCAATATCGAAATCGAACGTTCGGATTCGTATATGCTCATCGCTTCAGGTATCATAACGAGGTTGAAATGCGTTTTCTCTTTATTACTCATAATCTTCCTTGCCTTCTCTATCCTTTCCTTTATCTCATCGAGCTGCTCTGTCCCGAGTTTCTTTTCTTCCTTTTCCGGCTCTCCGAAAGGCAGGAATTTCTTGAAAGTGTTGATAAAACCGGAGAATTTCAAACGTATGCTTATCATCTTCCCGACCCACGAATCCAAGACATCGGGCAACGAAAGGAAGCGGAGTGTATGCCCTGTTGGAGCCGTATCAAAAATTATCACGTCGTAATCCTTTGATTGCATGTATTGCAAAAACTTATCAAATGCAGCCATCTCATCTATTCCAGGTGTGCTCCCAGCGAAATCTAACGTATCCTCCAAACCCAGTCCTTTCAGAAAATCCACCTTCTCTATCTGTGGTGTGATCCTCTCCTTGTATTCAGCCATTGCCTTCTTGGGATCGATTTCAACCGCAAACAAATTCTTTCGTAGTTTTCGGATTTCTCCTCCTATTTTCGTTTCAAAAGAATCTGATAATGAATGGGCTGGGTCGGTTGATATTATCAGGGTTTTCTTTCCCTTGCTCGCGAAATGCAAAGCGGCAGCTGCTGCCATGCTTGTTTTTCCAACTCCCCCTTTGCCTGCAAACAGGCAAAATTGCGTTTCCTTGCTTTTTAAACCCAGCATAATTCACCTCGATCAAGGCAGATTGAAAAAGAAAACCCAGCTCACAAGCCAGACGAGAATGTAAAGGATTCCGCCATTCGTCATCCACCACTTTATTCCTTTCTTCTTCAAAACGAACTCTATTACGTATCCCGTTATTATCAGTATCAGGATGGCGAGACCCAAGGAATAAAGCGCCCTCTCCAAGAAAATCGAAAGATATCCTGCTATTATTCCTGTGATGGTATGGACCCCCAAAGAAATCCTAGAGGTGTTCAAGTCACTAAACTCTTTCATTTAATAAAGTTTGTAATGCGAGGTTTTTAAAGGTTAGTTTCAATCATGAGTTGTCCTTTATTCTTTTGAGGTGCTCTTTTCAATATAAATATAGGTCTTTCTTTATATTCAATTTCTTTACGTTTAACTTTTTTCCGTTCCAAATCGAAAAGTTCCCCCTGTTCTGGTTCTTTTGGAGGTCTTTGAATTCCAAGAAGTTTATTAACTATTTCCTTGGCACCTTTTTTGCTAATTCTTGAAAGCTCTTTCATTTCATAAGGGTCAATTATCTCTCCGGTATCTTGGGAGATTAACTGGTATGCTATTTTTTTCAATTTTCTGTGAAGTTCTGTTCTATCCAAATTAGTTCCAAATCTCTTTTTACCAGCAACAGCAATGCCGAAACTTATCGGCAGGGCCGTGAGACCAGCTAATTTATCATTCTCAACTTCTCTATATTTCTTATCATTGTAACAGTTTATACAGCAAAACTGACTTTGATCAACGTAAAATTGTTTTCTTAATTCGGGTCCCACCTGTTCATCATGTTTGTGAACCATTTCCCAAGGAATGACAATTTTTTCAGCAACTCCACTACATTTTTTCGATCCCCCGTAACATTTTATTTTGACAGGGAATTTGGCAAATGCTTTAATAACATGCCTTATTTGATTTTTATCGTATTCAGGACTACCATCAAAACTCATCAAATTTTTTCCTAAATAAGACAAACCGCGAAAACGCATTAGAGGAATCTGGTTTACAGAGAGTGGATTCTTTCTTCCTTTACTATATTTCCCTTCATCGAAGTCTACTAGGAGTATAAGATCCGGTCTATATGCCATGTTTAAATCTTCATTTGAGTATTTAAATATATTTTAACCCCTTAAAAGTAGTTATTACTGTTATTTCTTTCTCCTGTGCCTCATCTTCTTCCTTCTCTTCTTTAGTTTATGCTTCTTCATCTTCTTTCTCTTTCTTTTCCTTCCGCAAGGCATGTTATCTTATACGCGTGTTTTATTTAAATTGTTTTTGTGTAATGAGAAAAAGCAAAAGCCTCGGGCGAGGATTGAACTCGCGACCTTTCGCTTACCAAGCGAACGCTCCCTAGCGATCGAAGCAGATGTAATCTGCTTCCTACGAAATTACCACTGAGCTACCGAGGCAAGATTTCGAATGAAACAGAACGTAGTTCTGTTTCGGTTAATATTATTCAATATGATTTCGGGTTTTTATCTTTAAGTTCTCAGAAGTTGAAAACCCTGTCCGTTTTTACTTTCTTGCCTAAGGGTTTCCCCAGGGCTATTATCTCCCCACCTTTGTCGAAAATCCCCACGATTTCATTTTCCTTCGCTTTCTCTCGTTTTACAATCCACTCCGGAAAGACAGGTGAGCCGTTCCTTATTTTGGGTATCGCTTGCTCTTTAACGGTTATCTTTTTCAGCTTGATCCTTTCGAGAATTCTTTCGAGAGGGATTACATTTTTTTCTGATAGTTTCGAAAGTGGAACCGATTCCTTCAATTCGAAGGGTCCGATCTTCGTTCTTTTCAAACCCGTCATGTGTGCGCCACACCCTAGTTCCTCTCCAATATCATGAACCAGTTTTCGCACATAAGTCCCTGCTTCACACTTAACTCTGAACTCGATTTCTCTTCCATTTATCCTGAGAATATCCAGAAAGTAAACCTTTCTTTTTCTCTCCACGCGAGCGACCCTTGATTTGACAGGGGGTTTCTGGACGATCTCGCCGGTGAATTTTTTGAATGTCTTTTCTATCCTTCCCTTTTCCACTTCTCCGTGTAATAACATTTTCCCTTCGTATTCTTTGTCCATCCCCATAAGGATGGGCATAGCCTTTCGGGATTCTTCGAGGGCGAGAAGCATCAACCCCGTGACGTTAGGGTCGAGCGTCCCTGTGTGTCCGGCCTTTTTAATGCCTAAGGTCTCACACACCATTTCAACAACGTCAAAGCTCGTGATTCCTTTGGGCTTGTCAACCAGAACCACTCCCTTTTTCAGAATTTGGTTTTTCATAAAGAATCGACAAATTTTATAATTTTCGGGATTTCATCCATCACGTGTATTAGATTGAAGTCGATTTCACTCATATACTTGTTTTTCAGAGCTCTTGATTTCAGCCATTTGAATAAACCATTCCAATACGATTTCCCAACGCAGATCAGGGGGATGCAATCAACGATTTCATTCTGCATGAGCATTGCGTTCTCAAGCAATTCGTTAAGCGTCCCGAAACCTCCTGGATAGAATATCATTGCCTCTGTCTTTATCAACATTATGAACCTTCTCGCGAAGAAGAAATGGAAATCCAAAGTATCAGTGTATATATCATCAGTAACCCTTTCCCTTTTAAGCAGTTCAGCTCTACAACCTATTGACCTAACTTTCGCTTCTGTGGCACCTGAATTCGCGGCGTGCATTACCCCAGGCCCTCCACCGGTCATTATTACATAATCCTTCTTTCCCAATTCAAAAGCGAGTTTCTTTGCATGCTCGTAATGTTTGCTTCCTGGTTTAATCTTTGAAGAACCCTGAAAAACAATTATCTTTGAATCTACCTTCCTGAGCAGGTCCAGACCTTCCTTTATCTCACCGCTCGCCTTGCCCACAGTCCAGTCATCTTGATACAACTTGTTCTTATGAAATTCGACCATAATATTAGTTTCTATCCGTGTTTGATTTAAAAATAATAAATTATTTTTTCTTCTTCGGTTTCGTCTCTTTTTTCTTTTCCTTCTTTGTTTCCTTCACAGGTTCCTTTTTCTTTGTCTCTGGTTTTTCTTCTTTGGGTTTTTCTTTTTTCTCGGGTTTTGCTTCCTTCTTCTCCTTGGGTTTCTCTTCGGGTTTAGGTTTGGCCACCTTGAATTCCGGTGATCGCAAAACCTTTATCCTCGCGACCTCGGAGAAGCGGACCGGATAAATCTTGCTCCCCTCTTTCTTTATCCTCATCTGGATTTCTGTTGAAATCACCTTTCTTATCAAATCACTCGTGTTGTTTTTCTTTGCGAACTCGTTAAAGAAGTTCATCGTGAACATCCTCATCTTGCTCTCTACACTCGCTGCGGGCTTTCCGTTAAGGATTGTCCAAGGCTTTATCCTCAAAAGCCACCCGTCCTTCGTGACAACATCAAAAACATTTTCTACCTTCTGATTTCTTTTCCTCACCATCCTCAGCAAATGTTCGCGGGCGCACTCAAAACCGTTAAAAGAGGTTAGGCACGTTTTACCTTCAATTTTGTTTATCCTCACGTTCACCTTCATGTAATATTTGGATCTATCGCCAGTTATATCCGGAACTCCTACCTCCATGTTCCTTCCGACAAGAGATTTGGGATCGGTTGTAGGAGTCTGACCGAGAAGTTTCGCTCCCAATTCCCTAGGAGCCAAAATATTGAACCAGTCCTTTCCTTTCCACTTTTTCACTAGAACCTTCTCTTCCTTCTCCTCTGGAGTCGCTTCTTTCTCTAGTTTCGCCTCTTTCTTTTCCTCCTTCTCTTCTCTCAGCCTTGGTCTGCTCTTCATTCCCATGCTTACCTCCGGTATTTGTAAGTATTTGTTCTGTCATATTTATAAATTCATTCTGTTTTTCCTTTGGAACCATAGCCGCCGCTGCACCCATGTGTCCTCCTCCCTCGCCTCCTAGTTTTCCAGAAACTTCGCTCATTATCTCGTTTAGTTTCACCCCTTTTTCCACGAGGGAATCATTCGCTCGTGCGGATATCTTCAACCCGTCCTCAGAGTCAGCGAAACCAAACAAGGGTTTTTCAGGTAACAAACCAGAATGGTTAATAATCGATATGACGTTCGAAATTAAATGTTCTGATATGTTCGCTCCCGCCAGGACGTAAATCCCGTTCATTCGCTTGACTATATCCGGGTTTTCAATGTTCGATTGTATCCAGCTCACTCCTTTCCCTATCTCTTTTCGGTAGTTCTCCAGAATACCTTTAACCTTATCAAACGCCTTCTCTCCATTAAGGCACAGGGAAACCCCTAGTTCTGCTTTATCCATTTTCCCGCAGGCGTTAAGCATTGTGGCGAATTCGTTAGCATCGCGAAATTCTCCTTCCTTGTCTAGGAGATCGTAAACATCACCGAAAATGTATTCAGGGTTTTCGTGATCCGCTCGTATCCTTTCCTTGATTATACCATCAGCGAGTTTCTTCTGTTCCTCTGGGCTCAAGTCCGCGATAGTCCTCCATTTTTCGTTTTCTTTAACGGGTATTTTAAGGTCCTGGAGGAATTGAACACTCGCGGATTCCGATCCGGTAATTCCTGGGATGTACGGGTCTATTGAATATTCGAGGGCTTTGTGGAGAGGACGTGTGTATCTCCCCCAAAGTCTCAACCCCTTAGAAACCCTTATTTTTCCCTGGCCTTCGGAATCTTTAAGTATTTCCTTGTTAAGGCCGCTCACACCCCAGTCAGGGCCGATCGCGTCTATCTGCGAATCACCTATCGCCCCTATTATTGCGAGTTGGCTGAGGTCTATGTTTTTCGGGTCGATTGTACGCGAAAGTATGTAGGTCACTCCCGAACCCGATATGTTGTTCTCTATCCCTATCACAACGGAGTTTATGTGAACTATATTTTCGTTGGGTTCTCCCCCAGGCTGGTGGTGGTCGCATATTATAACCTTAGAGGAATTGAGATGTTTCTTTATCCCCTCGAGCTGGCCCGATCCCATATCAAGGAATATAACTAGCGAATGCTTCTCCTCGGCGAGGGATTCCAGAACTTTTTCACTCAGCTGTTTAACTAACGTTAAATGGAAATCCTTTTCCCAGCGGAGCAGAGTTTTCACCATAATAGAAGCGGAACATATCCCGTCCGCATCGTAATGCGAAACCACGCGTATCTGTTCCTTCGCCTCGCTGATCCATTCCTTCGCCTTCCTCGATTCCTTTATCATTTTTTGCAGTGCTTCGAGCATTTCCTCACTTTTGTTATTTTCACAGCCAGCTATTTATTGTTTTCTAAATTAATAATTATAACCCCTGATCATATTCATTTATTTAAATTAGAAATGCGAACTTCTTTTTATGGTGGTGAAAATGAAGTTCTACGTTACGACAGCGATAGACTACGTGAATGCAAAGCCACATATAGGGCATGCTTATGAGAAAGTGATAGCCGATATTATAGCTAGGTTTCGGAGGTTGAGGGGTGAGAAGGTTTTTTTCTTAACAGGAACTGATGAAAATGCTCAAAAGAATTCTCAGGCAGCGAAAGAGGCAGGTATCCCAACTAAAAAATTTGTGGATAGAAACGTGAAGTATTTCAAGGAACTTACTGGGATTCTTAGTATATCGAATGACCATTTCATAAGAACCACAGAGGAAAGCCACATAAAGATTTCTCAGAATATATTCAAGAAGGTTTTGGATAAGGGGGACATATATAAGGGATTTTATCAAGGCCTGTACTGTGAGGGTTGTGAAAGTTATCTAACCGAAAAGGATTTGGTTGATGGGAAATGTCCTGAACACCAAAAACCTCCCAAGTCTCTCAAAGAGGAGGCTTACTTTTTCAGGCTTAGTAAATACAAGGATCAGATAATCAAGCTTCTGGAATCTCCGACCTTCGTAATTCCGAAGAAGAGGAGAAACGAAATGCTTTCAAGAATAAAATCCGATGAGTTGAAAGACTTGTGTGTTAGCAGGAAGGGCCTCAACTGGGGAATAGATATCCCTGTTGACAAGAAACACAAAATCTATGTCTGGTTTGATGCGTTAATAAACTACGTGTCTGCCTTGGATTATCCTGATGGCAAGAAGTTCAAGGAATTCTGGCCGGCGGATGCGCATGTTATTGGGAAGGGGATAAACTGGTTCCATTCAGTGATCTGGCCTGCAATGCTCATCTCAGCTGGGATAAAGCCTCCAAGGACAATACTTGTTCATGGTTACCTTACTGTAAACGGTCAGAAGATAAGCAAATCTCTTGGGACTCATATAGATCCTGCTGAGATCGTTAAAAGGTATGAAGCAGATCATGTTAGGTATTTCTTCGCCAAGGAAATTCCTATGGGAGAGGACGGGGACTTCTCAACAAAGGATCTCGTTGAGAGGGTGAACAACGAGCTCGTCGCGAACATCTCAAACTTCTGCTATCGAACGCTCAGCTTCATAAACAGGTATTCAGAATCGAGGGTTGGAGGGGTAGCGAAGGGTGAATGGGAGAAGAAACTTTCGAAAGAAATCGAAAAGAAGATTGAAAACATTCGTAAATGCTATCTTGATTACAACTTCCGTGACGCTATCAAAGGGGTACTTGAGATAGGGGATATCGGAAACCGGTATTTCCAGGAAAACCAGCCCTGGGTACTGATCAAGAAGGAACAGGAAAAATGCAGTGGGGTTCTTGCATTTTCAGCCAACATAGTGAAGGACCTCGCAATACTTCTGAAACCCATCCTGCCGGAATTTTCGAAAAAGCTAGAGAAACAACTGAATTCAAAGGATCTTAAATGGGAGGATCTCAAGAAACCGCTTGAAAACCATAAGATAGGAAAAGCGAAGATTCTTTTCAAGAAGATTGAAGGGAAGGTGAGTTGATGCTGATAGCATTGACAGGGAAGAGCAACACCGGGAAGTCGACATTTTTCAATGCAGCGACCCTGGTTGACGTGGAGATTTCTAATCGTATTTTTACCACGATAAAACCGAATGTGGGGGTAGGATATGTCACAAATGAATGCCCTTGCAAGAAATTGAATGTTAAATGCGATCCACAGAATTCGAAATGCGAGGATGGGACAAGGCTGATCCCGGTAAAAATAATAGACGTGGCTGGTCTTGTCCCTGATGCCCACAAGGGGAGGGGTCTGGGAAACCAATTCCTCTCTGACATAATGGAGGCAAACGCTTTGATACACGTGGTTGATATTTCAGGAGGGACAGACAAAGACGGGAATCCTGTTTCCCCTGGAAGTCAAGATCCTCTAGAGGACATAAAATTCTTTGTCAAGGAGATCGACTTCTGGATACTGGGGATTCTGACAAAGAACTGGGACCAGATAAGGAAAAAAATCGAGACCGCGAAAATAGGTTTGGACGCCCTGATCACAAAACAGTTAACAGGTTTGGGTATAACAGAGGAATTCGTGAAGGGAGCGATTGAAAAGACGAAACTGAATGTGAACGCTGATGAGGGAAAGCTTTTGGAGTTTGTTGAAGTTTTGAGGGAAAGTAACAAACCAATCCTGATCGCAGCGAACAAGATAGATGTTCCTGTTTCGAAAGAAATCTATGAGAAGGTCAAGAAATCCAGAATTGAGTGCGTACCATGTTCTGCTGAAAGCGAGCTTGCCCTTAGGAGGGCTGCGAAGGGAGGGATAATAGAATACACCCCGGGTGATGGCGAATTCAAAATAAAAGATGAAAGCAAAATGAATGAAAAGCAAATAGAAGCCCTGAATTTCATAAAGGAAAATGTCCTGGAAAAATTCGGGCTAACAGGTATTCAGCAATCCCTTAACAAAGCGGTTTTCGAACTCTTGAATTACATAGTGGTCTACCCTGTGGAAAGTGAAACACACTTCTCAAATAAAAAAAACCAAGTTCTCCCCGATGCGATTTTACTCAAGAAAGGAAGCACCGCCAAAAATCTCGCGGAAAAGGTTCACTCCGATATCGCCGAAAACATGGTGTGTGGGATAGATGCAAAGACCAAGCAGAAGATCAGCAAGGATCACGAATTGAAAGACGGGGATACCATCAAAATCGTTTTCAAAAAATAATCAATTCGAGAAGTGGTCTGGAATTACTTATACTCGGATTCCTGCTTGTATTCTGATTTGAACACGTACTCGCTTTGAACCTTGTAGGCGTCTTCGCCTCCCGTCTGTGTTTTGGTTTCGTATTTTTCTTCTCTCTCCTCTTTTTCCCCTGTGATTTCCGGGGGCTTGAATTCCATTGTAGTTCCATTTTCGATTATGCAGAGTGCTTGATTCAGGTTCGAGGTTTCGAATCTCCATTCCACGTTGCCTTCGATATCCATGCAGTAAAGGCGACAATCGTATGAACCCACATACAGCTTTCCTTTGTAGAACAAAGGCGTGCTCCATATGTGTCCGCCTGTTCGGAATTTCCACAGAAGTTTTCCATTCTTGTCAAGGCAGTAAACGTTGTAATCAGCTGAACAGAATATTATCCTGTCTTTTAATATGAGGGCTTTAGTTCCACCTTCATCTGAAGATGTCTTGAACCTCCAGAGCTCTTTTCGCGTTTCCATGTCTATGCAGTAAAAATATCCGTCATGCGAAAGTATGTACATTTTTCCATCCGATATAACAGGAGGCCTATTTACCATCCCACCCGTCTTGAATCTCCAGACCTCTCTCCCTGTCTTGATATCCAATCCGTAAATAAAACAGTCATCCGAGCCGAAGTATATCACCCCATCCACTATTGGGGCCTGCTCCTTGGTGAACATGTTCCCTCCTGTGGTGAACCTCCATTTCTCCCTTCCCTCGAAATCCAAACAATAGAGGTTCCCATCTGAGGATGCGATGAATATGTTCTCCCCATCAGAAACAGGGCTGAAATTTGTCCAACCGCCTGTTCGGAAAGCCCATAACATCTTGCTCGTTTTGATATCAAGGGCATAAACGAAGTAATCATGCGAAGGGAAGATGACCATGTCCTTTACAAGCAACGGAGAAGAGGAAATCACATCCCCTGTCTTGAAGCGCCAGATTTCCTTTCCCGTATTGAAATCTATGCAGTAGAAATTGTGATCGTAGTTACCTATATAAACCCTTGAATTATGAACTTCCGGTCCACCTGTTCCAAAATACCCTCCTGCTTTGAATTCCCATATCTTCTTGCCTGTTTTTGGATCTAGTTTATAGAGCCTTCTGTCAAGAGACGCCACCAGGATCTTATTGTTGAATTCCCTGATACTTGCGTCTATATTTCCGCCCTCGCCCCTGTAATAAAATGATTTGAAAACCTTCCCTCCATGTTTTTTCTTCACGAAATCTCCCAGTTCAAATCCCATTTTGGGATCAAGGGTTGTCATGAAAAGGTCTTTTCTTTCGAAGTTCATAATCAACACTTGTGTTAAAATTTAAAATCTCTTTATTTGTATTCCGACTCTTGTTTGTACTCACTCTTGAAAACGTATTCGCTTTTCGTGTCGTACGTGCTCTCGTGTGTGGCCTGAGTTTTCACTTCATACCTATCTTCCTTTTCTTCCTTTTCTTCTTTGACTTCTGGTGGTTTGAATTCGAATATTGTTTCCTGCTCGATTTCATATTCGCTAACCTTTGAACTGCTGGTCTTAAATCTGAAAAGTTCTTTTCCTATTTTTGCGTCTACTGCATAAAGATGGCAATCGTATGAACCGAAATAAACTATTCCTTCCTTCAGGTTAGGTGTACTCCAGATCTCATTCTCGGTTCTGAATTTCCAGAAAAGTTTCCCTTCTTTTGTGACAGCGTAAAGGTTGTAGTCTGTTGAACCGAAATATATGACTCCCTTATAAACAATAGGCTTTGATGCCACTTTGTCTCCTGTCTGGAATCTCCATAACTCCTTGCCGTTCATGTCCAAGGCGTAGAGGTTCCTGTCCTGCGAACCGAAGTATATGACGTTGTCACTTATAGTGGCTGCGCTGTTTACAATCCCTCCTGTTCTGAATCTCCAGATCTCCTTGCCACTATCCGTGCTAACGGCGTAAAGGTTCTGGTCATCGCTTCCGAAATACACTATTCCATCTTTTACGGCGAAATCATCAGAATTGTATATATTGCCTTCTGTTCTGAACCTCCACAATTCTTTTCCTGTTTTGACATCTAGGCAGTACAAATTTCCGTCGAAAGAGCCAACAAAGACTCTTCCTTCGTGCAAGGTTGGTTTTGAGCCTGTCCAGCCGCCAGTTCTGAACTTCCAGAGTTCTTTACCAGTCTCTGCGTTTATTGCGTATACGTACTGGTCTTTTGAGGAGAAGTAAACAATGCCTTCTCCAACCGATGCGGTTGAATACAATCGATCTCCGGTTCGGAATCTCCATAACTCCTTGCCTGTTCTAGCATGTATGCAGTATAGATTATTATCATAACAACAAATGTATACGTAATCATTCCAAAATACAGGTGTAGTCTGACTGAGCAGGGCACCCGTTCTGAACTTCCATAGTAGTTTTCTTGAAGGCAACTCGTAAGCGTAGAGATTGTGGTCGTGGGAAGTGAAATACAGGATGTTGTCTATGATAACCGGAGTGCATTCAACACAACCCCCGCCTTCCTTTATGTGCCATATACGGAAGGCTTTCCCTGTCTTCGTCTTCTTCACGAAATCTCCAAGCTCGAATCCCATCTCGCTTCCTACGGTTGCGGTGAAAAAGCTTTCTTTTTCGTATTTCATAGTGAAAATTTGTCTGAAAAATTAATAAGTTCGTTATTCGTAATGTTTCTCCTTCTTATCGTATTCTGATTTGAAAGCGTATTCGCTTCTTGTGGTGTAAACATCCCCTGAAATCTCGACTGTTCTCTTTACGGTGTATTTGTCTTCCTCTATTACTTCTTTCTCTTCCTTCCTTTCCGCGAATTCGATAGGGGTTTCCTCTTCCAGAATTTCATCGGACTGGTTCAGTGTGGAGGTGACGAACCTCCACATTTCCTTGCCCTTTTCTGGATCTATAGCGTACATGTGGCAATCCCAGGAACCGAGATATATTATCCCTTTGTATAAAATAGAGCCGGCCCATGTTGGTCCGAACGTTTTGAACCTCCATTTCTCCTTCCCTGTATTCATGTCTAAGGCATAAAGATTCCCATCTTCAGAACCGAAATAAGCCGTGTTCTTATGAATTGCTGTGTGACTGGTCCCTATCCCTCCTCCCGCCTTGAAACGCCATACCTCATTCCCTTTCAGATCAATCGAATAAAAATTCCCATCCTCGGAGCCGAAATACAATCTTCCCTTATGCAGGGTAGGGACGCCGTTCACGCCCCAGCTCGCCTTGAACCTCCATAGTTCTTTTCCCGTTTCCGTGTCCACTGCATAAAGGTTGTTGTCATAAGAGCCAAAGTAAATTTTGTTCTTTTCTATGCAAAACGGTTCGATATTTATTATAACTCCTCCTGTTTTGAACCTCCAAATCTCCTTACCGTTGAAGTCCAACGCGTAAAGATTGCAATCGTAAGAGCCAACGAAAATCTTGTTGTTGTGAACGGTTGGAACGGATCTCACAAAATCCCCTGTCTTGAACCTCCATAATTCTTCTCCTTTCGTGTCAACAGCATAAACATAACCGTCCCTTGAACCGAAGTAGATGACGTTTTTATGAATAGATGCAGAAAAGCATATCTTATCACCCGTTTTGAACTTCCAAACGAGTTTTCCTGTTTTTATGTTTATAGCGTGTAAGTATCCGTCATAAGAGCCTATGTAGAGAATATTATCTTTTATAAGAGGAGTTGCATTTGGGATGCAGCCGTTCGTTTTGAATTTCCATATCTCTTTACCTTCGAGCGAAACCGCGTAAACGTAGAAATCATCACATCCGAAGTATATCACATCGTTGTGGACCAGTGGGATTGAAGCGATACTTCCGCCACCGGGCAGGTGTGTCCACAGGATGCTGAACCTCTTGCCTTTTTTCTTCTTGGTCAGATCGGTCATCTCTATGTCAAAATCCTTCTCGAACTGAACGCTCATTTATACTCCCCACCTTTTGATTGATAGTGTATTTCCATTTGATATTCGCTTTTAGCTTTATATGTGTCGCCGTGCATCACCTCTGTTTTCACCTCATAAATATCCTTTTCCTCGTCTTTTGTTTCCTCGACTTTAGGAGGCTTGAACTCGAAAATCGTTTCCTCCTCGTATTCGTATTTGGTCTGGTTTAGTGTTGAGGTTTGGAACCTCCAAAGGAGCTTACCTTCCGTTGTGATGCAATACAGGTGGCAATCAAAGGAACCGAAATAAATTCGATCGTTCTTTATAAGTGGTGGTGTCCATACGGGCCCGCTTGTTTTAAAGCGCCAGATTTCTTTTCCAGTATTCGGATCCAAACAGTAAAGGTTATCGTCAGAAGAACCGAAATACAGTTTATTATCATGCATCATTGCTTCGGTTCCGCCCTCATCGTGTCCTGTCTTGAATCTCCAGATTTCTTTTCGCGTTTTAATGTCAACTGCGTATAGGTGTCTGTCGTTGGCATGAATGTAAACAACGTTGTTATGAACCCTGGGGACTACATTTACGAATCCTCCAGTCCTGAACCTGAACTTCTCTTTACCGTCAGAAATACCCACTCCGTAGACATTCGAATCGTCCGAGCCGAAGTATATAATTCCATCATTCACAGCGAACCTGTTCTGGGAAAATATGTTTCCTGAAGTTTTAAAGCGCCAGATTTCTTTTCCGGTTTCTGGGTCAAGGCAGTAAAAGTTTCCATCTGAAGAACCGACAAAAACCTTGTTTTCAGCGAGTGTGGGCGTCGAAGCGCTCCACCCGCCTGTTCTGAATGCCCATATCATTTTACCCGTCTTGCAATCCAGACAGTATACGTAGAAGTCTTTGGAAGTGAATATAACATTGCCGCCCACAACCAAAGCGCATGATCCGAATATATTGTCTCCCGTCCGGAATCTCCAAATTTCTTTTCCGGTCTTTGCATCTATACAGTAAAAGTTTTGGTCGTAGTTTCCAATGTAAAGCCTTCCTTTCCAGTATGCAGGATAATTATCAATGAAAGGGGAATCCGCTCTGAACTTCCAGATCAACTTCCCCGTCTCAGGGTTTATCGCGTAAAGGTAATTGTCGAGGGAGGCTACGAAAAGTTTGCCCTCGTACATAACAGGAGCCGAGTCTATGCTCCCTCCTCCCTCTTTAATATGCCATATTCTGTACGCCTTCTTCCCCTCAGTTTTTTTGGCGAAGTCACCTAGCTCGAAATCAGAGCCAACGGTTGCCATGAACAAATCGTGTTTTTCGGGATTCATAGTGAAAAATTGATTTAAAATTTAAAAAGTGGTCTTCCATGCTGATTGCCCTTTGCAAATCTTTTATAAAAAAACTGGAGTAATAGTTAATTAGATTGAATGAGCAACGAGATAAGAAGGGATATTCTTGGTAGAGAGGTCATAATAGCAACCAAGCGTTCAAAGAGACCCGGGGCATCGATAAGTAGAAGGGAGGGGGTGAAAAAACCAAAGCATGTGTGTTTTTTCTGTCCAGGGAATGAAAAATTAACACCTCCGAGTCTATTCGTGTACCCGGATGAAAAAAACTGGAAAATCAGGATTTTTCGAAACAAGTTTCCTGTTAAGTTGACATCATCTAGTATCCATAACATTTTGGTGGAAACCCCCAAGCATACCGAGGATTATGACCAAATGAAAGTTGATCAAATTTTCCTTGTTCTCAAAACCCTGAAAAAGCATTCTGGAGACTTAATGAAAAAGAATGGTGTGAAATATGTCATCATATTCAAGAACAGGGGAGAGGGGGGAGGGGAATCCATCCACCACTCTCATTTGCAGATTCTTGCCTCTCCCTTTTTTCCAAAGCTTATCGCAAATGAAATGGAAGATTCTGAACGTTATTTCAAGAAGGAAGGAAAATGCGGTTACTGTTTAATGATCAAAAAAGAAATAGAATCGCGAAAAAGGGTGGTTGATGTTAACAGGAACTGGATATGTTTCGCTCCTTATGTTTCTGTCTGGCCTTTCGAGCTTTCCTTCTTCCCAAAGAGACACTTCTCAGAAATTTCCGAGATGAAAGAAGAGGGAATGAAGGATTTGGCAACAATAATTCACGGTGTTTTTAAGAGTATCAAAAAACTGTTCCCAAAGATTTCGTATAACATGGTTTATCACAACTTCCCTAAATCAGATTTCTCCCATTTCCATATCAGTTTTTACCCAAGACTTGTTACGCACGCAGGCCTTGAGTTTTTCGGCTTGAATGTCAACGAGGTTTCTCCGGAAGATGCTGCAAAACAATTGAGAAAAAGATAATTAGCAAAGAGTGTCCTTAATCTTATTAACCCTTTTGTAATCGTCGTGGTTTCCTATATCCTCCCAGAAATCGCTGAATTTGAACCCGAATATTTTCACTCCCTTCTTGAGCAGATCGGGAATTATGTGGTCTGTGAGATTCACGACTCCTTTCGGTTTTTTTGGGATGTGCTCGAAAATCTCGGGCTCCAGACAGAATATCATGGTTCCAGCAGTATGCTTGAAAACTGGCTTTTCTTTGAATTCGTGAACGGACTTGTCCTTTTTCAGGTTGTAAATCCCCCATTTCGATTTCTCCTCGAATTCGAACAGGGCAGCGGTGAGGATTCCCTTTTTCTTCTTGTGGAACTCCATGAATTTTTTCAGATTCAGTTTAGTGAGGTTGTCCCCACCTATCAGAATGAAGGTTTCTTTCAGTTTGTTCTTTATCGGAACTAAACAGCCTGCTGTTCCCAGGGGTTTTTCCTCCACGGAGTATTCGATCTTCACGCCGAATTTCTTCCCGTTCCCGAAGAATTCTTTTATTTGATCCTCCTTGTACCCTATTGTCAATATGATATCTCGGATGCCGTGTTTCTTAAGATATTCTATCACGTACTCGAGGATCGTCCTGTCCTTTATAGTGAGCAATGGCTTCGGGGTTTTGTGGGTGAGAGGTCGAAGTCTTTCTCCCTTCCCGCCCGCTAGTATCACGGCTTTCATAACTAAAATTAGAATACTGGTTAAAAAAGTTCAATTCTTCATGAACTTGATATTTTTTACACCTTTTCCATCAATCTCTAACCTTAGTTTTGGTCTGGGGAGCCTGAATAAATCAAAATCAAAATGTCGAACGTATTTTTTTGCCTCTTCTCTAGGCAAGGATTGCAAGATTGCTCCAAAAGCTCCCATGGTAACGGTTCCTCTCTGCTTTGCATAAGCTAGAGGGTCTTTAACCTTTTCCTTCCTTGGGGTATGATGGTGGATAAACATGTTGCAAAAAGCGACATTCAATCCTTTTATTTCCATCAGGATATTCCAAAAATTCTCAATTGTAAAACCAGATGGTAGGCCTGAACCATGATATTTCCTTCCAAAGAGTTCGAAAAGATCCCTCGAAACAGACAATTCCTTGAGAAGAAATTCAGGGTTGAATGCGTATTCCCCTGATAAAGGATATAGAAATTCATCAATCGATTTAAATTTCAGCATCTTGTACAATTTTTTCACGTAAATCGTAGTTCCTCCGAACCTTAGAGGTATTAATATATCTCCCCTTTTCTGTATTCTCATATAACTCGCCTTATAGTACGTTCTCAAAGCCTTTGTTTTACCATGTTTTTTTAACATCCTAACAAACATGGATATAAAATTTCTGGCGAAGAAGTTGCATGTTATGTCCAAAGGCAGGGGCGGAATATCATTTACCCTATGTAAGGGTGGTATTATATCTGAATCAAGACAAACCACGAGATCAAACTTTCGATGGAAGGCGTATTTTACAGCGGATTCCAAGGCCTCTCCTTTGCCTGTTCCGGGGTTTTTTACAACGGTAAGGGGAGCATCCAGCCTTCGTTTGATGACATCCGCTGATGGGTTATCAGACCATCCATCCGCGATAATTATTTCCTCGACTATCCCCTCTTCTATCAAATCCCAGACATCCCTTACGTTTTCGATCACGCTCGGTTCGTTGTAAAAAGGGAATATAAGGGCAATTCTAACGTTGGATTTCTTCAAAATCCATTTCCATTTCTTCACTTCCGACAATTCCGATCGTATCTCTCCTAGCATTTCGATTGTTTTTTCAACCTTTCTAGGATCTTTTGATTTCAATCCCTCGATTCTTCTCACATCTTTCTCTCCTACTTCATTTAAACATTTAGCTCCTTTCTTAACCATACGAAAATTCTTGAATCTGTTCAAAAACCCTGGAGACAAAAAGAAGAAGAAGTCCTTGTCTGCCATGAGCTCAAACTTGGAATCCAAAATCTTTTGAATCCTTGTTAAAAAATTTTTCTTCCCATCGATCTTCCTTACCCCTTCGATTGCATTTTTTATATACAGTTTTTCAAGTTTTTTGTAAATATTTTCGTTTATTTTCACTAAACACACATATCTATTGTTGTATTTCTTTGAATCACCCATAGGTTTTTCGGCATCGATAAGCAAAACCCTTTCGTTGTTTCTCTCCACCACGCCTCCAATTTCACCCTCATAATTCATAATAAGATTATATCTTCTTTTCTATAAATTTGAATAACTTCGATATCGCTTTGTTCCACCCTATAGGACCAACACCATCAACCCTTTCGAACCTTTCAGAAATGAATGAACCGTCCGGTTTTTGAATTATGTATGCCTTGTCAACAACCTCTAACATTTCGAAATCGTTTTCCGAGTCACCAAGTCCGCACGTTATAATTTTTTTATATTTCTCCCTGTATAAATCTGTCAGGATTTTCACGGCCTTCCCCTTGTCGTTCTTTCCCGTGATATGAAAACAAGTCCCTCCTTTAACGAAGTTCAATCCTTTTTGCTTTATGATTCTCGAAATCTCTTTCTCGTCCTCTTCATTAACGGGCTTGAAAGCCTCATCGAATTCCCTCTGTTTCGCTAGCTCTGCCTGCTCTAATGGAAGGCCGCAGTGTTCATGGATTTCCTTTGGGTTCATGTCCCCGAAACCGGTTATTTCGATACCTTTGTTTTTTATAGATTCCAATACCTTTCTCAATTTTTCGTATTCCACTCCTAGTTTTATCACAAAGTATTCGCCATCGATCTGATCGTATTTTATTTCGAAATCAAAGTAGTTTCTTGGTATAAATATTGCGCCACCATTCTCGACTATAAACGGGTCTTTGTTTTCGATTTTCTTTCTGTAAAGTTCGGTTTCAGCTCGCGTCTTACTCGTGCAAAAAATAAGGGGTATTTTTAATTTTTTTATCAATTTCAGGGTTGGCAAAGCTTTCTGGAAAGAATAAGTCTTAGGGTCAAGTAAGGTTCCGTCAAGGTCTGTGAAGATTACGAATTTCATACGTAAAGCCACTTTGGATATTTTTTAAACTTTTTTCTGTATTCTTGCAGGGTGATCATTGGCGGCCTTTCCCTTTCGGTTATTATTTTGTGTTTCAGGTGATACTCACCATCACGCCTCTCTATAATCCTATATTTGTTTTTTATCTTTTTAACAAGTATCAGCTTACCCAAAGTGTTGGCTCTCTTAACTAGAACCTGTAAAATTCCGAAGGCCATGTTGCTGAGACCAGACAACTCCTGATTTCTGTGCACCCTCCTTACCAGATCTACCTGGGCTATTGAATTAAGGCCGAACTTTTTCACGGTATCTATCATCATACCTGTCTCAACACCGTATCCTGTGAAATACGGTATTTTTTCCAAGGCTGTCCTCCTTGCGGCAGCCTCTCCGCTAAGCGGTTGTGTAAAACCGGAAAGTCTCGGGAAATACATGTTGAGCATTGGTCTTATCAGGAGTTCGGTGACCCTCCCGCCCCCCAGGGGCTGGAGTTTGTCCCCTACCTTTAACGGTCTCTTGTAGTACGGTTTGACAAATCTTATTTTCGGATGGGTGAGCAAGGGTCCTACAAGGCCGTAAACAAACCTCGAATGAATGTTTCTTATGTCGGCATCGACCCAGCATACAATACTACCGTTCGAAATGTACAATCCCTTCCAAAGGGCTTCTCCCTTGCCCCTCCAATTTCCCCGTTTTTTCAAAATTTGGCTGTCAATGTAAACTGTCGCTCCTGCTTCTTCCGCTATTTCTCTAGTTTTGTCCGTGCTGTGAGAATCAATAACTATTATCTCATCGATGAGCCCGTGTCTGTCCATCAAACCGGATTTTAGGATCCTCACCACCCTTCCTATTGTCTTTTCCTCGTTTAAAGTGGGAATTAGAACGCTTATCGTCTCTTTTTGCTTATTTTTAAATTTAACCAATCTTTTGATGTGGGAAAAACTCTTGTATTTGAACCTGTTTTTAACGAACCATTCTTCTACTTTCATAAGTTATTAAAATTTCGTTAGTTGTTATAAAAAGTTTATTACGAAAAGCTTATTTTCTCCATTTCTTTTTAACAAAACTTAAAAGATCGACCATCCGTTTGCTGTACCCCCATTCATTATCATACCAGGCAAATACTTCTATTAAATCGCCCTCTATATTCGTGAGCAGGGAATCGAATATCGCTGAATGCGGGTTTCCTATTATGTCAAAAGAAACTATCGGTTCTTCGAAGTACTGAAGTATACCCTTCATTTTCCCTTCTGCTGCCTTCTTGAAAGCCCTGTTTATTTCGTCCACGCTTGCTTTCCTCCGCAGTTCCACGACCAAGTCCACGATGGAACCGTCAGCAACCGGTACGCGCATGGCAGAACCGGTTATCTTTCCTTTCAAGTTAGGCATGACCTCTCCGAGGGCTTTGGCAGCTCCGGTGCTTGTTGGAACGATTGACATCGCTGCGGATCTCCCCCTCCTCCAATCCTTATGGGGAGCGTCAAGTAACCTCTGGTCCGAAGTGTAGGCGTGGATTGTCGTCATGAAACCCTTCACTATCCCGAATTTGGAATCAAGTACCTTCGCCACCGGAGCGAGACAGTTCGTCGTGCAGGAGGCGTTCGAGATAATATCGTCCTTTTTCGGATCGTATGTGTTTTCATTAACACCAAGAACTATCTGTTTGACGGGTTTGTCTCCTTTGGGGGGAGCGGAAAGCAC
This sequence comes from uncultured archaeon, assembly GCA_964346665.1. Lineage (GTDB taxonomy): Archaea > Aenigmatarchaeota > Aenigmatarchaeia > QMZP01 > QMZT01 > JAZGEG01. The sequence goes on along the minus strand of CAYFVC010000067.1, from coordinate 6,279 downwards.
GACCTTCTTCGCTCCTGCCTTCAGATGTAATTCTGCCTGTTCCCTCCTTCGGAATATTCCCGTGGATTCTATCACTATATCGATACCGATCTTCCCCCATGGAAGATTTGAGGGATCCTTCTCCGAGAACATTATGATCTTATTTCCGTTTACAGAAATGAAATTTTCGCCGGCCTTGATCCTTCCTTTAAACCTACCGTAAACGGAATCATATTTGAATAGGTGAGCCATGGTTTTCGCATCCGCTATATCGTTGACAGCTACCACCTTGAAATCCTTGTTTCCAAGGGAAGCCCTCAGAAAATTCCTACCTATCCTTCCAAAACCATTAATCGCGACTTTGAGCATAACACCACTCCATATTTAACCCATATTAAATTTTGTAACTCTTCGTAATAAATATTATTTAAATCTTTAACGAAAATCTACTTATGTTCTACCTTGTCGGACTAGGAGTGTGGAACGAGAAGGACATCTCGCTCCGCGGCATCGAAGTTTGCAAGCAATCGGATTCTGTTTACTGCGAATTGTACACGGCATACTGGGGAGGGGATTTGAAAAACCTGGAGAAACTGATCAGTAAGAAGGTAAAAGTCCTCGAGAGGAAAGATGTGGAGGAGGGATCGGACAAAATCCTGAAGGAGGCGAGGTCGAAAGATATCGTTCTCCTCGTCCCGGGCGATCCGCTTGTGGCGACCACGCATATTCATTTGATTATTGACGCAAAGAAAGCGAACATACCCATAGAAATCGTTCATTCCTCTTCGATATACACTACCATTGCTAGGACAGGATTACAGATATACAAATTCGGGAGAACCGCGACTATAATAACCCCGAGAAAGGGTTACAAAAGTCTAGGGTTTTACGATGTAATCAAGGAAAACCTTTCGAAAGGTTTGCACACCTTGCTCCTTCTCGACAGGGAAATGGGGACGAAAGAAGCGCTCGAAATCCTGAAGGGTATGGAGAGGAGAAAGAAGAATAAAATCTTGAAACATGCTGTCCTTTGTTCGAAACTCGGATCAGATCACGAAAGGATCGTTTACGGAAAGGTAGAGGATTTGATCGGGATGGATTTATCTCCCCCGGCTGTGATTGTAATCCCTGGAAAGCTCCATTTCATGGAGAAAGAATTTCTGGAGATGTTGGAATAGGGAATTAGTGAACTTCCCTGAATGTTGAGACGTCCAGTGCGAATATCCCCACCACAACAACTATCATCAGAACTATTACCAGTATGAGGGTTATGAACGGGTCGAGATTAACGAATGAGTAAGTGATCAGGTAGATCAGCAAAAGGACTGCTATCAGAAATACTAAAGAAATTATCAAGGTCAGCTTTTTGTTGATCTCAACCGGGTGGACCTCGTCTCTTTTGATTGCCATATATATATTTATAAATTAACCTAACATAAATATTGTCATTTGCGAGGTTTGTGTATGCATACGTTGCCTGTATTCGATTTGAACGGGAAGGAGAAGGGAAGGATTTCCTTACCCCAAGCTTTCATGGAAAAAGTTCGAAAAGATCTCATACAAAGGGCGGTGCTTGCGGAGGTCAGCAAACTGAGGCAGGTATACGGAAGCGATCCTTTAGCGGGTCACAGGAGCTCCGCTCATTACCACGGGAGAAGGAGTCGAAGGGACTCGCAGATGAACAGGGAGCTCGCCCGTATGAGAAGGATTCATGGTCATGGTTTTCTCAATCTGACCGCAAGGGTTGTTCCTCAAGCTGTGAAAGGAAGGAAGGCGCACCCCCCAAAGTCCTGGAAGAAATGGACTTTGAAAATAAACAAGAAGGAACGAATGAAGGCCTTGAAATCCGCGTTGGCTGCGACCCTTGACAAGGATATGGTTCTGAAAAGGGGTCATAGGATTTCGAAGGCGAAGCACGTCCCCATCGTGCTCGAGGATGGGTTCCAGAAAATCAACAAGACCTCAGAAGTGATTAAAATACTTGAGAAATTTGGCTTGGGAGAGGAAATGAAAAGATGTGAAAAGAAGAAGGTGAGGTCAGGTAAAGGGAAGGTAAGGGGGAGGAGATACCGAACTAAGAGGGGTCCTTTGGTGGTAATAGAAAAGGACGAGGGCGTTCGTAGAGCTTTGGAGAACGTGCCTGGAATTGATGTTTCCCTAGTGAAGGAATTGGACGTGAGTTTGTTAGCGCCCGGAACGCATCCGGGGAGATTCGCGATATTCACGAAGTCAGCTATAAAGGAGATGGATTTAAATGGCAGAGAAAAAGGAAAGTAAAGACAAGCTCGTTGAAGAAGAAGTGAAAGGTGGGAAAAACGCATGGGATATCCTTGTGTATCCCCATTTAACTGAAAAATCAATGAACATGGTTGAACTCGAGAATAAACTGGTGTTCATAGTTGATAAAAAGGCGGATAAGGATGAAATAAAGGGGGCTGTTGAGAAGGAGTTTGAAGTGAAAGTTGAATGGGTGCGAACGGAGATAACGACACGTGGTCAAAAAAAGGCGTTCGTAAAAATACATCCGGATTTTTCAGCCGCTGACATCGCTTCGAAATTGGGGATGATATAATATGGGAAAGAGGATAATTTCGCAAAGGAGAGGAAGAGGTTCTCCCACTTACAGAGTCCCGAAAAGGGGGAAAACGATCGAAATCACTTACAAGAACATGGATGGTGAAGTTATAGATATCATAAACGATTCAGGAAGGAATTCGCCTGCTGCAAGGGTCAGGTATTCGGATGGTTCGCAAGACTACCTTATAGCTCCCAAAGGATTGAAAGTGGGGGACAGGGCGGATTTCGTTTCACCGCTTTCGAAAATCCCTGTTGGAGCCCAAATCTTCGGAATCGAAACATTCCCGAATTCAGGCCCGAGGTTATGCAATGCCCCTGGCTCATTCGCGATACTTGTTTCCAAAACAAAAGGGAAATGTGTTATACAACTACCTTCGAAGAAGACAAAGGATTTGAATCCCGAATGCAGGGCAAGCTTGGGAATGCCTGCAGGAGAGGGGTTCAGGGAGAAACCATTTGTTAAGGCGGGAAAGAAATGGATTGTTATGCATAAGAAGGGGAAACTTTACCCCAGGACCTCGGGCGTTGCTATGAACGCGATCGACCACCCATTCGGAGGTCCTACAAAACCTGGTAAGCCCATGACCGTGAGCAAACACGCTCCTCCTGGAGCGAAGGTTGGGTCATGGGGAGCTAGGAGGACAGGGAAGAAGAAAGGGAAAACGTGATGGTGATATATATGGCGAAATTCGCATTCCGAGGAAAATCTTTGGAAGAAGTAAAGGAAATGAATTTGGAGGAATTCAGCCTTCTCTTGAAATCCAGGCAGAGGAGAGCGTTGAAACGCGGGCTGACCGAAAGACAGAAAAAGTTGCTCGAAAAGGTAAGGAAAGACCCCAAGAAATTCCACAGGACAAGGTGTAGGGAGATGATAATACTCCCTGAAATGGTTGGAGTTAAGATAGGGGTTCACAACGGAAAGGAATACGTTTCCTTTGAGATCAAACCTGAAATGCTCGGATACAGGCTGGGGGAATTCGTGATGACGAGAAAGGGCGTGAAGCATTCAGCCCCTGGTTTCGGGGCAACAAGGTCTTCTAAATTCGTCCCGTTGAAGTGATGTTATGACAAACTACGCGCTTAACCTTAATCCGAAGAAGTCAGCTATGGCGTATGGTAGAGCATTAAGAATATCCACTAAGAGCTCAACCGTTGTTTGCAGAATGATAAGCGGAAAGAATCTTACAAAGGGCAAAAGACTTTTGGAAGATCTGATTAATCAGAAAAGGAGCCTGGAGGGGAAGTATTATACGAACTCTTGTAAGGGAATATTGAATGTTATAAAATCCGCGGAAGCGAACGCGGAATTCAAGGGCTTGGACACGAGCAGGTTGGTGATATTTGCTTCCGCTCACAAGGGCTTTACTTTCATGAGACCCAGAAGGTTGAAAATGAGGAGGACAAGGAGGAAGATGACGAACATACAGGTTGTTTTACAGCAAAAGTGATTTTGATGTTGATAAAAAGCTTTTTCGTGGACTACGCAATAAGGAAGACAAAGATAGAGGAATTCATAAGGGGTTATTTCCCTGAGGAAAGCTATTCGAAAATCGAGCTCGAAAGAACGCCTTTGGGCGTTAAGATCATAATACACACAGACAGACCCGGAAGGATAATAGGCGCGGGTGGAAGGAAGATAAATGAGATGACTGACAGTCTTAAGGAGAAATTCAAACTCGAAAATCCTCAAGTTGATGTCAAATCAATCGAAAACCCCGACTTGGATGCAAAAATCGTTGCGAAAAAGATAACATCAGCGTTAAAAAGAGGGTACAACTACAAAAAGATCGGGAACATAATGTTGAAAAGGGTGATGGATGCTGGGGCGATAGGAACGGAGATCATTATCTCCGGGAAGCTCGGAGGCTCGAAAGGGAGGAGAGGGAAATTCACATATGGGTATCTGAAACACTGCGGCCAGCCTGCGAAAGAGCTGGTTGACTACGGATTCGATGAGGCTGACACGAAGCCAGGGAAAATAGGCGTTCAGGTCAGGATAATGAAATCCATGCCCCTGATAGCGGAGGACTTGGAAAAGGAAAAGGATAAAAAGGAGAAATCCAAAAATAAAAAGAAATAGGTTGTTTTGATGGCGATATTGAGAATGAAAGAATTGAGAAAGATGGATGAAAAGGAACTCGAAAAGCAAACGAAAGAACTCAATTTGGAACTTTCTAAGGAAAAAGCCAACGTGCATATAGGGGCAAGTGTAACCTCTCCTGGCAGGCTGAAAGAAATTCGAAGGACGATTGCCAGGATAAAAACTATTAAGAGTGAGAAAAGGGGAGAATGAAAGGGGCTTTAGATTTTACGAAATCTGGATGTTCGATTTTTGAAATAAAGGAGAGTGGGATCAAAAGATGACGGAGATTTGTCCAAACTGCGGTCTTCCGAAAGACATCTGCGCATGCGAAACCATCGCAAAGGAGGAGGTGAAGATAAAGGTTTCCTCCACTAAAAAGAGATTCGGCAAAAGAGTGACTATAATCGAAGGGATGAGCAGGGACGTGGATTACAAAGGAATCTTGAAGGAATTGAAAACTAGGCTTGCGTGCGGCGGGACGATGAAGAATGGTGTGATCGAACTTCAAGGAGACCACAGGAGAAAGATAAAGGAAATACTTGTGAAGCTCGGTTTCCCGGGCGACCAGATTGAGGTTTCGTGAATCTAGCGAAACAAGGTAATAAATTCAATCCTGGTCATATATTTAATTATGAGAACTCCTGAAAACCTCGTACGCCATGAATTGATAGGATTACGAGCGAGTATAGTTGAAAGTTCTAACAGAAAGAATGTTGGGATTTCTGGGAAGGTTATAGATGAAACTAGGAACATCATCGTCATTGAGAAAACAAACGGTAAGGAAGTTAAATTGGTTAAGGAACAGAATGTTTTTGTTTTTGTTCTGAACAGGCAGAAGGTTAGGATTGAGGGGGGAATTTTGGTCGGGAGACCCGAGGACAGGATAAAGAAAAAGTTTAAGAAGTGGTGAATCCTATACGCAACCCTTTTAAGTATTTGTTTCTATTAGTATAATCCAAACAGTTAACTGTTAATATATTTAAATAAAGACTGTCAATTGGATTATTATGAAAACCGGTAAAGCCGAAATAGCGAAAGAGAAGGAGAAGGGTATTGGTTTGGGTTTAGCTCAGCCAAAGGAAGAATGTGAAGACTTGAAATGCGCTTGGCACGGTAAGCTCGCTGTTCGAGGAAGGGTTTTCAAAGGGAACGTGAAATCTGCAAAGGCGCACAACACGGTTATTGTGGAGTGGGGATACCATAGATTCGTTCGAAAGTATCAGAGATACGAAAGGCGAAAGTCAAGGGTTACTGCCCACAACCCTCCATGCATGAAAGCGAAGGAGGGAGATTCCGTCGTGATAGCTGAATGCAAGCCTTTATCGAAAACGAAAAATTTCGTTATCGTGAATGTTGAAAGGGGGAAAGAATGAAGGCTATATCCTCTAAAGTGACGTACGGTTTGCGAACGAAGTCCCTGATAAAATGCGTGGACAATTCGGGGGCGAAAATACTGGAGATAATAAACGTGAGGGGATATAAAGGGAGGAGAAGGATGAAGCCGAAAGCAGGATTGGGCAGCCTTGTTTTCTGTAAGGTACGCGTCGGGAATGAGAAGGTTAGACATCAAGTATGGAGAGCCGTCATAGTCAGGCAGAAAAAGGAATTCAGAAGACCTGATGGAACGAGAGTGCATTTCG
>CAYFVC010000066.1:0-8747 GCA_964346665.1 uncultured archaeon | reverse complement strand
TTTCCGAATGTTTCGATTTTTCCAGCTTGTAATTTTCTATTATCTTGGGAACTCTGGATTTTATCTTGAATATGTTATTCTCGCATGTTTTTTTCATCAAATCCATAAACATCGATATCATATCCTTCTCCATGTAAAAATATATCTTTTTTGATTTCGGCTTCTTCAATTTCTTAACTATACCGAACCTTTCTATGAATTTCATGTCCGTGCATACCGCAGACAGGCTGTATCCTGTTCTCTTCGCTAGTTCGTCGAGGGACATCTCTTCTGGCTCTATAAAGAGTATACCTATTATCTTGGACGGGAGATCGCCAAGTCCCTTGCTCATCTGGGTGTCTGATATTAGTTCTATGAATTCTTCTTTCGGGGATTTTCCCATTTTTTTCACCTTATTCATAATTTTCTGAATTTTCAGTATATTATAAATTTAGTGAAAACATATATTTAAATGTTTCGGTTTTATCGATAAAATCTGAATCTAGAAAAAATACTAACTAATCTATTTTTCTAAGATTTAAAAGCTTTCGGGAAAGCTTTATAAAATATTTCTACAATAGAATAAAGATTCAGATGAATTTCGAAAATCGCGACATAATCTCGATAAGAGATTTCAAAAGGAGAGAATTACTTCACGTTCTGAAAACAGCGAAAAAGATTGAGAGCAAACCCAATCCCAGCCTTCTCAAGGGAAAGGTCATGGCCTCGTTGTTTTTCGAGCCTTCGACAAGGACCAGATTGAGTTTTGAGAGCGCAATGAGGCGTTTAGGGGGCGAAGTGGTGGGGTTTGCCGAACCCGGGACAACATCCTTGAAAAAGGGCGAAACCCTCTGGGACACGATCAAGATGGCCGAGAGGTATGCGGATGTTATTGTAATGCGGCATCCTGTGGAGGGGGCAGCAAGGCTCGCCGCTGAGGCAGCGAATGTTCCTATTATAAATGGTGGTGACGGCGCGAATCAACACCCAACCCAGACCTTGCTCGACCTTTACACGATACAGAAGGCTAAGGGAAAGATTGAAAAGCTTAACGTGGGATTCCTAGGGGATTTGAAATACGGAAGAACTGTTCACTCGCTAGCGATTGCTTTGTCCCATTTCAAAACGAATATGTACTTCATTTCGCCGGAGGCGCTGAAAATGCCGGATTCATATCTTGAAGAACTCGCCAGTAAGGGGATAAAATACCATGAGGAGAAAGACCTTTTGAAGGTCAGCAAAGAGCTCGATATCCTTTACGCCACGCGTATACAAAAGGAGAGATTTCCTGACCCGCTTGAATACAAGAAATACGCTGGCATATACAGGCTTGACAGATCGATTATTCCCCACATAAAACCTTCTCTCAAAGTAATGCACCCGCTTCCGAGGGTGGATGAGATACACCCTGAACTAGATGAAACTTCACACGCCCTTTATTTCGAGCAGGCTGGAAATGGAATTCCTATCCGCCAGGCTTTACTAGCGCTTGTGTTGGGGAGGATAAAATGAAGAGAAAGACGTTAAAAATATCCGCGATAAGCGACGGTACTGTTATAGACCACATTTCGAAGGACAACACGTTCAAGGTAGCAGAATTCCTAAACCTCAAGGACGGTGAAAATGTCGTTACGGTCGGGATGAATTTAGAGAGTAAGAGGTTGGGGAAGAAGGGTCTGATAAAAATCGGAGGGCGGTTTCTCACGAAACAAGAAGTGGATAAGATCGCGCTGATAGCACCGGAGGCGAACATAAACATAATAAAGGACTACGGGGTTAGGAAGAAATTCGCAGTTGAAATACCTGATGCGATCCAAGGGATTATAAAATGCGCGAACACGAACTGCATAACTAACAAGGAATCCGTTAGAACGAAATTTTATGTTCTGGGTAAAAACCCTTTGAAGTTGAGATGTCATTTTTGCGAGAGGGTGGTCGGGAAGGAAGACATAGAATTGGTATAGGATAGTTATGAATTTAGAAACGAATCTGTGCGGAATAACGCTCGAAAACCCCATCATTCTTGCTTCCGGTCTTCTGGGAACATCGCGTTCGCTTCTAGAAAGGGTGATTAAAAACGGAGCGGGGGCGGTCACGATAAAATCGATTTCTTATGAACCGAGAGAAGGTCACAAGAACCCGACAGTCATAGCGTTCGAGGGAGGGATGATGAATGCAGTCGGGTATTCCAATTTCGGGGTGGCAGGTGCTCGAAAGGAGTTTGTCAACCTGAAGGGATTGAAATCCCCTGTTTTCGCGAGCGTGATCGGAAGCGAAACGGATGATTTCGTAAAGGTTGTGGAGGGCTTGAAAGATCTCGAATTCTCTGCGATAGAAATCCCACTGTCCTGCCCGCACACGCCAGGTTTCGGAACGTTAGCTGGCCAGGACACGCCGGAAAAAACCTTCGAAATAACGAAAGCCGTTGTTAAACATTCGAAACTCCCTGTTTTCGTCAAGCTCTCGCCGAACACGAAAAACATAGGGGAGGTCGCGATAGCAGCTGAAAAGGCAGGGGCGTCCGCGATCACCGCTGTGAACACGATGGGCCCTGGAATGAAAATAAACATAGAGAATAGAAAACCGGTTCTTGACTTCAAGGTTGGAGGTGTTTCAGGTCCCGCTCTTAAACCAGTTGCTGTCCGCTGTGTTTATGATGTGTACGGGAACGTTAAGATCCCTATAATAGGGGTCGGGGGAGTTATGAGAGGGGAGGATGCGATAGAGATGGTGATGGCGGGAGCGAAAGCGATAGGTATCGGATCAGGAATTTATTACAGAGGAGTTGATATCTTTCGAAAGGTATGCTCTGAGATTTCGGAATGGATGGAAAAGAACGGTTACAAGAATTTGAATGAATTGGTGGGGGTAGCGCATGAGTGAACTTCCAGAAGTTGTGAAAATAGAAAAAATAGTTCAGGAGAATCCCTACGTCAAGACATTTTTCTTTGACAAAAAGATCGAGGCGAAACCCGGACAGTTCGTAATGATATGGATTCCCGGTCTGGATGAGAAACCGTTTTCCCTTTCTTACACGGGGAACAAAACTGGAATAACCGTTGAGGAGAAAGGGAAGTTCACAAAGAAGATGTTTCGAATGAAAGAGGGTGATAAGATAGGGGTACGCGGGCCTTATGGGAAAGGTTTCCTTCCGAAGGATAAGGCTTGCGTTGTAGCTGGAGGGTGTGGTGTAGCTCCCATTTCCCCTTTGATAGAGAGTTTGAAAAAACCATTCGTGATTATCGGGGCGAGATCGAAAGACAGGTTGATTTTTCATAAAAGATTCACGAATGCGAAGGTAACAACGGATGACGGTTCTCTCGGAGAAAAGGGCTTCACAACGGATATTTTGGAAAATATCCTGAAAGGAAAGAAGTTCAAGGTAGTCTATACCTGCGGACCTGAGATAATGATGAGAAAGGTTTTCGAGATATGCGAGCGTCATGGGATCGAATGCCAGGCGAGTCTTGAGCGTTACATGAAATGCGGGTTTGGTGTATGCGGTCAATGCGAGATAAACGGGTTACGGGTGTGCAAAGACGGGCCTGTTTTCTTTTCAAAACATTTGAAGGAAATGAAAGATTTTGGCAAGGAAGCGAGATTGAAATCAGGGGAGAAAGTTCCTGTAAGTGAATACGTTCAATGGAGATGTGCATGAGTTTGTTAGTGGAGAACGGGAAGGTTTACATAAAGGGTGAATTGATCGGAAAAAACATCCTCATAGAGGACGGGAAAATCAAAAAGGTAACCTCTGAGAAACCAACAGCTGACGAGAAAATAAATGCTAAAGGAAAGGTAGTTGTCCCTGGTTTTATAGATACCCACGTCCACTTCAGGGACCCCGGATTAACACAGAAAGAGGATTTCGGAACAGGGAGCAAAGCCGCTGCTTCCGGAGGAACGACGTGCGTATTGGATATGCCCAACACGGAACCCCCCACGTTAACCTCTGATCTGTTAAAAGAAAAAAGGGATATAGCGATGGGGAAATCCGTTGTGAACTTCGGATTGCACTTTGGTTCGTCCATTGAAAACCTCGAGGAGATAAAAAAAGCCAAGGGTATCCCTTCCGTCAAGATATTCATGAATGCATCGACCGGGAACATGCTGATAGAGGATGAGGGTATCGTAAAGGATATAATGAAATCCGCTAGCATATGTTCGATACATGCTGAAGAAGATAACGTAAGGAAGGCGATAGGGCTCGCAAAATCATTGGAAAAGAAATTCTATCTCTGTCACATCACAGAGGAAAAAGAACTGGACTACGTTAAGGAGAACGGAAAGGAGAACGTATTTGTTGAAGTCACCCCCCACCATCTATTTCTCACGGAAAAGAACCAGAACAATTTCGTGATCATGAAACCTCCATTGAAAAGCGAAAAGGACAGACGAAGTTTGTGGGAAGCCCTTAGGGACGGGACAATAGATAATATAGGAAGCGACCACGCACCGCACACTATCGAGGAGAAGAAATCCTCGGAAGTATTTGGCGTTCCTGGGGTTGAAACTCGCGTTCCCTTAATGCTGGATGCGGTAAACAAGGGAAAGATCACTTTCGGAAGGGTAATAGAAACCATGTGCGAGAACCCTGCGAAAATTTTTAAGATCAAAAACAAAGGTTTCATAGAAGAAGGGAAAGACGGGGATCTGACAATAATCGATATGAAACTGAAAAAGAAGGTAAGGGATGATAAGCTGTTCACGAAATGTGGCTGGTCTCCTTTCGAGGGATATGAACTTCAAGGGTGGCCTGTGATCACAATAGTCAACGGGAATGTTGTGTTTGAAAATGGGGAAGTTTATGATAAAGTAAAGGGGGAGGAGGTGAAATATGAGTTATATCGCTAGGGACGTTGCGAAGATCCTGCTTGAAATAGGAGCGATAACACTTAGTCCTTCGAAACCTTATCGTTTCGTTTCGGGCATATTCAGCCCGATTTATTGCGACAACCGCTTGCTCATGTCTTACCCAAAAGAGAGGGAAAAAATAATCAATTACTTCATTGACATTATCAGGGAAAAGAATCTTAACTTCGATGTTGTTGGTGGAATCGCTTCCTCAGGAATCCCGCACGCTGCCTGGTTGGCTGAGAGGTTGGGGAAACCCATGATTTACATCCGGAAGAGAACGAAAGAACACGGGAAGGAAAATCTAATCGAGGGGAAGCTCGAAAGGAATCAGAAAGTCGTTATTATCGAGGACCTCATTTCAACAGGAAGTTCGTCTGTAAACGGTGTGGAAGCTGTTCGAAACCATGGGGGAATTGTTGAATATTGTCTGGCGATATTCACGTATGAAATGGGGAAAGCGAAGGGGGATTTCAGAAATGCTAAATGCGAACTCGTATCGCTTAGTGATTTCACAACCTTGATAGAGGTTGCGAGCGAAAAGAATTATATTAAATCTGAGGATAGGCAAAAAACGATTGAATGGAATAAAGACCCCCAGAACTGGGGGAGAAAAATGGGGTTTGAATGAAACTGAAAATAGGGGTTTTCGGATCATCCGGGAATGTGAACGAAGGATTGAAAAAGAAAGCTTTCGAACTCGGGAAGGAAATAGCGAAACACGATTGCATACTTATAACCGGAGCGACGACAGGCCTTCCTCATGAGGCTGTTAAGGGTGCGAAGGAAGAAAAAGGGATGGTTGTTGGGATCTCGCCAGCGCATGATGTGGATGAGCACGTGAACAAATACGGGATGCATAAGGATTTACATGACATTATCATATTCACCGGCCTTGGAAGAAAGGGAAGGAATCTTGTAAACGTGAGGTCATGCGACGCCTTGATCTTCGTTTCAGGGAGCTACGGGTCCCTGAACGAGTTTACAACAGCATACGATGAAGGGAGGGTTATAGGGGTTCTCGAGAAAACAGGAGGGGTATCAGACCATTTGAAGGAGATCGTCAAGATTTGCAAGAAGGAAACAGGGGCGAAGATATTTTACGATTCCGACCAGAGGAAACTCGTTGAAAAACTCGTGGAGGCTGTGAAATGAGCATTATAAAATTGAAAAGGAGCGTAATACCGGCTTGCGATGTTTCGAGTCTTGAATCGCTTGAAACCCTCGTTAGGGAGACTTTCGATGTTAAGGGAATAGGAGGGTACAAGATAGGGTTCGAAATCGTAATACCATTCGGGATGAAAAGTGTTATCGAAACCGTAAGGAAGTATACGGATCTTCCGATAATCTACGACCACCAGAAGGCTGGTACGGATATACCCGATATGGGGAAGAAATTCGTGAAAGCGTGCGAAAGGGTGGATGCGGTGATAATCTTCCCCCAGGCAGGACCAGAAACCGAAAGGAAATGGATAGAAGCCTTGAAAGAAAAAGGGATTGGAGTGATAGTAGGTGGTGAAATGACACACCCCGGGTATCTAGAAAAGGACGGGGGTTTCATACTTGACAACGCCCCTAAGAAGATATACGAGATAGCGATTTCTTTTGGGATCAAGGATTTTGTGGTTCCAGGAAACAAGCCCGAGAGCATTATGGAATACAGGAGATTTTTCGAAAAGAGGGGGATAAAACCGATATTTTATTACCCTGGCCTGATAACGCAGGGCGGAGATTTAACCGAATCCGCAAAGGCAGCTGGTGAGAACTGGCACGCGATTATAGGGAGAGCTTTATATCAATCAGAGAACATACGTAAGAAAGCGGGAGAGCTCGTTAGCAAGATAATCTAATTTTATTGCCTGAAATGAGACATATTTAAATATTCATTTATATATTGTCTTTACATAACAGGTGCGATTATGGAAAAGGGAAGGAAGGAAGAGAAGGTAGAAAGCAGGGAAGAAGGGAAGGCAAAAGAGAGGAAGGTTCAAAATGTGATAAGGCTTGGAGAAACCAACCTGGATGGTACGAGGGTTGTTGCATCCGCTATATTGGGCATAAGAGGGGTTTCATTCGCCTTCGCTAACGCAATAGCGAAGATTTCCGGGTTTGAAAAGAAGAAGGTAGGCGATTTATCGGATGATGAACTCAAAAAACTCGAGGATATGATAAATCATCCCGAAAAATACCAGATACCCTTATGGTTATACAACAGGAGGAAAGATCCTGAAACAGGTGAAAACAAACACCTGAGCGTATCCCAGCTTGAACTCACACAGAAACTGGATATAGGAAAGGTGAAAAAGATAAAGTCATACAAGGGTATGAGACACATCATGGGCCTGCCTGTTAGAGGGCAGAGGACGAGGGGTTCTTTCAGAAAGGGAAAGGTGGTTGGAGTTTCGAGAAAAGCGAGAGCGAAACAGGCTGCAAAGAGCGGTAAGTGATGATTATGAGAAGATTAAGAAAGAAATTCAAAAACCCGAAAAGACCATGGGATTCGAGCAATATAGAGGAAGAGGGAAAATTGGTTAGGGAGTTCGGTCTTAAGAGAAAGAGGGAAATAAAGCGAGCGGAATCGGTAGTCCGTGTTTTCAGGAGGAGGGCGAGAGACCTCATCGCGGTGAAGGACGAGGAGAAAACGAAAATCCTGCTCGACAAACTGGTCGAACTCGGTCTTATCGAAAAGGGCCAAGGCCTTGAACAGGTCCTGACCTTGAGCGTGAATGACATACTCAATCGAAGACTCCAGACCTTGGTCTTCAAAAAGGGATTTGCCTCAAGTATAAAAGAGGCGAGGCAAAAGATAGCACACGGGCACATTCACGTGGGAGGGAGAAAAATGACATTCGCATCCTACATAGTTCCCGTGGAGAAAGAAAAAATGATAAGGATGGAAGGTGGCAAGAAATGAGGGATGACAAGTGGGGGGTTGCGCATGTTTATTCCTCTGTAAACAACACTATTATACACATCACGGACCTTACAGGGGCTGAAACCATAGCGAGGTGTTCAGGAGGTATGATCACGAGCAGGGATAAGGACAAGGGTTCGCCTTTCCCTGCCATGAAGGCTGCAAAAAAAGTCGCTGAGGAAGCGATAGGTAAGGGTTTGACAGGGGTTCATTTGAAGATTCGCGCCCAAGGAGGGCATAAAAAGAAGATCCCGGGTCCTGGAGCACAACCAGCGATAAGGGCGTTGGTGAGGGCAGGACTTAAAATCGGAAGGATAGAGGACTCCACACCGATCCCGCACGACACGACCAGAAAACCTGGTGGAAGAGGTGGGAGAAGGGTTTAAGTGATAAATATGAAAAGAAATGAATATTTTATGGTCGCGATCTTGTTTATAATCTTAATAGCTGTTACTTCAGCTATTCCTAATCTTTTCATGTATGGTTTTGACCTTGGAATTAACTATGGTTTTCCATTCAACTTCTACGGTTATGGCGGAGGGCCGCCTCCACCTCCTTCGGCTGCAGGTTATCCAGTTCCTGAATATTTTCACATTTTAAACCTCGTTATGGACATTGTGGTGTGGTTAATAATATCATTTTTAATCGTATTCATTTACAGTAAAGTTAGAGAGAAGTGATATTCATGGCAAGAGGACACAAACCGAAAGCAGGATCGAGAGCGTACTGGCCAAGGAAAAGAGCGAATAGAATATATCCAAGATTCAAACACTCGAAAGAACTGGAAAGGGTAAGAAAAGCGGAAGAAACGAAACCTCTCGAATTCGGAGGGTACAAAGCTGGGATGACCCAGGTTGTGTTCACGGACACGAGGAAGGGGAGCGTTACGCAAGGTCAGGATCTTTCGAAGGGTGTTTCTGTTATAGAATGTCCGCCTCTTTTTGTTTTCGGGATAAAATTTTACAGGAAATCCCCTAAGGGTCTTGAAACGCTCGGAATGGTA
>CAYFVC010000065.1:0-2778 GCA_964346665.1 uncultured archaeon | reverse complement strand
GTGGAACCTTCCTTTCCTTGTTCCCCTCTGTTTTGAAAAAAGACATTAACAAATTACTCGTTATCTTTTCTGGGTTTTTCTCGATATTTTCCATAATCTCATTCCTCGTGACGAACTCGCTCACATTCGATCCCTTCACAATACTCTGGGATAAAACACAAATCCTGAACATCCTGCTCTACTACATTTTCTTGGCGATCCCGTTCTTCTTTTCAGGAATATGCATAGCGATGGTCTTGTCAAACCTAACGAAAAAGGTCAACAAGTTATACTTCTCCAACTTGGTCGGCTCCGGGTTCGGAGCGATATCAATCCTCTTCCTCTTCCCCCTGATGGGATCGAATGCGATAATAACCGTCCCATTGATTGGTTTTCTCTCTACACTTTCATTTTCCCTGAATTTCAGAAAAGCGTTTTTCCCTTCCCTCATAGGCTTGTTCATCGTGATTTCACTCTTTGCTGTCCAGTTCGAAATAAACATCTCCCCTTACAAGGATTTGAATATCCAATTGAGGTATCCTGATTCGAAAATCCTGTTCACAGGATGGAATTCGTTCTCGAGGGTTGACGTGATAGATAGCGGAGGGGTTAGGTTCGCTCCCGGACTGAGTCCGGAGTTTAAGGGAAAACTTCCTAAACAGTTTGGGTTAACGGTTGACGGTGGTGATCTAAATGCTATCACCTCCTTCGAAAACCTTGAGTTTCTGGATTTCCTCCCCATATCCCTGCCATATACATTTAAAGATATCGATAACGTCTTGGTGTTGAACCCGAACGGTGGTATGGGAATATTGTTAGGCCTGAAGAACGATGTGGAATCGATAAAAGCGGTTGAGTTAAATCCGATAATTTTCCATGCCCTGAAAGACGAATTTGGGGAATTTTCAGGAAACATCTACTCAGAAAAAGGAGTGGAGGTGAGGATTGATGAACTGAGGAATTTCCTGAAAACGGATAAAGAAAAATACGACCTCATAGAGATATCCTTGACAGGAGGCGTGCTAACCACAGGTCTTTACAATCTGAACGAAAACTACTTGTTCACGATCGAAGGTTTCGAAGATATATATGAACATCTGGAGGAGGACGGGATGTTGAGCGTAACGAGGTTTCTATTCTTCCCTCCAAAGGATTCCATAAAACTGGTTTCCCTTTCCCTCCCCGTTCTAGAAAGACAAGGTGTTGAAAACCCTGAAAAACAGATAGCGCTAATAAGGACATGGACAACGAGCACGTTCATTCTCAAGAAAGGAGAACTCAACCAAGAGGAAACGAATAGGATAAGGGAGTTCTGTGGAAAGATGAAGTTCGATATAATTTATTTACCGGATGTTAGAGAGGAAGAAGTCAATTATCATAACAGATTTCCAGAACCCTATTATTACCTAGCTGTTATAGAACTGCTAGAAAACAGAACAAAATTTGTTAGCAATTACCTGTTTGATGTATTCCCTCCCACCGATGATAAACCCTACTTCTTCAACTACTTCAGGTTCGAGAAATTCTCTGAGTTGTACGAAAGCATGGGCAAGAAATGGGAGCCTTTCTTTGAAGGAGGTTTTTTGATAGCAATCCTTTTCATCCAAGCTTTGGTTATTTCCTTCATGTTCATTCTCCTGCCTTTGTATAAGGTGGGGAAAAGACCTGTCTTAAAAGGGAAGCTAGTGTATTTCTTTTGTATAGGAATAGGATTTATGTTCATAGAAATCAGCCTGATCCAAAAATTCATCCTTTTCCTGGGACACCCTATGTTTTCGATATCCACCGTTGTTTTTTCTTTGCTCCTTTTCTCCGGTCTTGGCTCATTGTTTTCCGGAAGGTTCAAAATAAAGGGGAAAACATTGAATTTCGCAATACTTTCTTTGGCCTCCCTGACCTTACTCTACACGATTGTGATCCCGTTAACTTTCGAAGTTCTAGGGTATGATCTGTTCATAAGATACGTAATATCTATATTATTACTCGCTCCTTTGGGTTTCTTGATGGGGATACCATTCCCATTCGGGATGAGGATATTGGACAAGCTCGACAGGAAGGCGATTCCCTGGGCGGGATCTTCACCGTTTTTATGACCGGGGTTCCGCCTGGCCTTGGGTCCCACGTGCAGTGGGACCGCAGGCTCGACGGCAGGCTCGCGCAGTCACTGATGTCCATCCAGGCTATGAAGGGCGTTGAGATAGGCCTGGGCTTTGAGGCGTCCTCCCGTATGGGTTCGGAGGTGATGGACGAGATAACGCTTGGCGAGGGCGGCTTCACTAGAAAGAGCAACAACGCCGGAGGCATAGAAGGCGGCATAACCAACGGCATGCCGCTGGTTCTTAGGGTCGCGATGAAGCCCATACCCACACAGCGCAAGCCTCTTAAGTCTATAGACATCGTGACCGGCGAGGAGGTGGAGGCCGCTTACGAGCGCTCCGACGTCTGCGCCGTCCCTGCGGCCGCAGTCATAGGCGAGGCCATGGCCCTCCTTGTTGTGGCCGATGCCTTCGTGGAAAAATTCGGCGGCGATTCCATCGATGAGACCAGAAGGAATTACGAGTCGTACCTGAAGTCTGTCGGAAATGGTTAGAAAGACTATCTCGCGGGATCCATGACGTTCACGAAAAACATAGTGCTTACCGGCTTCATGGGCGCGGGCAAGACCTCTGTCAGTGCGGAGCTTGCGAGGCTCACCGGTTTTTCGTGCGTGGAGGTGGACGAGGAGATAGAGCGCACGGCCGGAATGACCATAACGGAGATTTTTGAAAAGTTCGGCGAGCCGCGCTTCAGGGAGATGGA
>CAYFVC010000064.1:0-2350 GCA_964346665.1 uncultured archaeon | reverse complement strand
TGGCGGGACAAACCATTTCCGCTCCGCACATGGTCGCCATCATGACCGAATTACTCGAAACCAAAAAAACAGACAACGTCCTAGAAATAGGGGCGGGATCAGGCTACCAGGCCGCGATCCTATCCAAACTGGTTAAAAAGATATATTCGATAGAAGTTGATCCTGAACTGGTCACATTCGCGAAACAGAATCTCAAGAAAGCGAAGATAAAGAATGTGGAAGTGATACTAGGGGACGGAAGCAAAGGCTATCCGAAAAAGAAACCATATGACAAGATAATCGTGACTTGTGCGACCCCGGAAATATTCGATCCCTGGATCGACCAGTTAAAAATGAACGGAGCCCTCCTCGCGCCCGTGGGGACCGGATTCTACCAGGAACTGATAAAGATCAGGAAAACGAAAAAAGGTTTGGAAAAAAGGAATCACGGTGGGTGCGCATTCGTTCCGCTGAGAACGAATTATTAACCAAGTTCAAACACGATCTCCCCTGGCTTTACTTTCATTTTTACGTTTCTTTTTTTCTTGGCTGCAACATTAAGAAAATCTTGAAATGCTTTATAAAATTCAGGTTTTTTTCCTGTGTACTTCTGCCCTCTGAGAAGATCACTAACTGCACATGAGTTCCTCAACATTGCTTCTGTTTTTTTATCTTGGTACTCCATATATTCACCTTATTTAGTATATAATTTAAGGGTTTATAAATGTTACTGTTTAGTGGTTACAATAAGAAAATAATAAAATAAAGGAAAAAGGGGTTTTATCTCTTTACCCCTGCTGAAGGAGTTCGTTCTCGAGCTCTTCCAAAGTCATTTTTTCGATCGCTTCTTCCATTTCCTGCTCGAGCGTTTGGAATGCCTGAGCTTCCGCTTGTTCCTGTGTGAGCTTACCCGTCGGTGGACCTGTCGGCTCTTGAACGCAACCGCTGATCAATACCATTCCAACCAGAACAGCCAATACTAACACGCCTGCTAATTTCATGGTTTATCACCTTCTATTCTCCTCCTGTTGCATTGGCCATTCTTTCCCTGAGCCTTTCCCTCACGGTCAGGAACCACTGAGGAGCATTTTGCAGAACTTCCGGTCTACTCTCCACGAACTTGTTGTACACTTCGCATAACCTATCGCATGCTGTATCCGTAGCGTTGTTCCTGCACACGCCCATTAAGTGCGCCCTGCAGTCAGCATCGTCAAGGTCAAGTTTACACTGGGCCAGCCTCAAGGCTTTACACCTATTGTCATCAGGGTTGTTCTCGCAGAAGGTCTTTATCCTGTCCCTGCAGTTACCTTCGGTTACAGGATCGCAGATTATATTCCTGCCTATCGCCTTCATTACCGCCATGCATCTCTCTGGGTTGTTCTTACAGTATTCGAAAGACTTCTCCGCCTTTTCCAAAGGTTTCACGATTCTATGGGCTTGCAATATGTAAGCGTTATAATCTTCGTCATTTAGAGTTAACGTCCCTGCCCATACTTCTCTGTCGCCCTTTGGATACGAGTTAAGCGAGAGTGATCCGACTTGCGTGTCATTCAAATATATGTTCGCTGTTACCGAACCGTTTCCTATCACCACGTCTTTTAACCTGTATTTATCCTCCCCGAAGTGGAGGATTCCAACCTTTACTGCTGTCTCTTCTTCCGCTAGCGAAACTTTCACTCCTGCAACACCGACCCTTATCAACTCGAAATCCATTGGATCGTCCTGAGAAATTGCCAGACCGTTACCAAAAGCTCCAAGCGTCCTTATCCTTGCATGAACCGCCCTCTGGGTTCCTACCTGCTGCGCCATTACCGGAGTTATCGCTATCACGCCTATAAAAAGCAAAGCGATTACCAATGCCAATAACTTTTCCATCCAATCAACCTCCCTTTATATCGAATTCTATGTTATATAATTGAACGTTTCACATACTAAAATATTACGTGAAACCTTAAATTTTTAAACTCAGGCAAAAGCCTCCAGATAGGCAGAGATCAAGAGGAGAATTATTATTACAGGCCACACAAATGCTAAATTCCTAAAGGATTTCTTGATCTTATTTTCAATTTCTTTAAGATTGTTTTTCAGTATCATCCCCTTTGTATTCTCCGCTATCAACAAACCTATGGTGGCGCATATCAGGTAAACGGGTATTTCTATAAATACGTGAGGGTAGAGAACCTCAAAAAACAATCCCAGATGATTCCTGAACAAACAAAGATAAAATCCTATAACAGACCCTATCGCAAAAATCCCGACCATGGGGAATCCGAACAAAACATAGTAACACGTTCTAAAAACAGAATTCAATTTTTTAAAAGTCGGATCGAACCTGCCCAGAAATTTATACAAAAACTCCCAAGGTTTCCCC
>CAYFVC010000063.1:0-6895 GCA_964346665.1 uncultured archaeon | reverse complement strand
TCCTCCTCAAGTTTTTCCTTCTCTTTGAGGTATTTTTTGGTTTCGGGTTTCGCCTGCTTTATGTAATACCCTCCGAAAACCGCTCCTGACGTTTCGAAAATATCCCCGTCCAACGTAACCATACGGATTCGGTTTTTCTCAGCTATCTTCTTCGCTTTGTCTATATCATTAATGCATGCAGTCCTCCCGAACACGTATTCTATTACAGGGGAATATTCCCTGTCATGGTGAATAAGTTCCGATAACCAGCCTAACGTTCCCTGGGGAAGGGATTGCTTTGGATGGGAGCGAATCCTGTCCAAGGGAAGGAACCTCGCTCTCCCTATCCTTTCCTCTTTGAGGTATTTCACGCAGTGGATCGCCGTGTTCAGGTCATCAACAACTATATCGTTCATATGCGATCCGCCAGCGACTTCGATGGCTACCCTGTACTGTTCAGGGACTATTATCAGATCTTTTACAAAACCTCGAACCCCTTTTATTTCAAGAACGGGTTTGAGGTGGTCAAGCGAGCCCTTGAAGGTGCTCATACTCCTAACCATATCCTTCAATCTCTCGATCTCCCTTTCGTTCGAATGGATTAGGTTATCCTTGCTTTCAAGCGAAGACTCGATTTTAGAAATCTTCTTTGTTATCTCAATTTCGTCTTTTCTCATAACCTCCTTCATAAGGCTTTCGATTTCCTTGTCCTTCTCTTCCATCTCCTTGTCTATCCCCTTTATCTCCCTTTCAAGGGTTTTTATTTCACTATCCTTTTCCTCTATCCCCTTTTCGATGTTCCCTATGTTCTTCTCCGCGGAGGTGAACTCCTTCCAGATGATGGTTGACTTCACAAGCTCGAGTTCGTTGTTCATTCTCTGATACTCGAGAGCGGAATCCCTGTCTTTCTTGAGCTTCTCTATTATCTCCTCTTTCTGCTCGAGTATGATCTCGGCTTCCCTCACCTTCTCCTCCACCTTTTCGAGCTGTTTCAACGCCTGGTTTCTCTTTTCATCGTATTCAGTTATCCCTGAAATCTCATCTATTATTTCCCTCCTTTCTAGAGGGTTCATGTCTATAACCTTCGAAACGTCCCCCTGCTTGATCACGTTGTGCCCTCCGGGGTTCAGCCTTGCCTGCATGAAGATGTCTAGAATTTGCTGGCGTGTCGTGATTTTCCCGTTCACCCTGTAAGAAGAAACCCCTTCCTTGTTAAGTCTCCTCGTAACCATCACGTCCTCCTCGTCCATGGGCAATGCTTTAGAACGGTTCGAGAAAACCAGATTGACCTTCGCATAATCAGAGGGTGGCTTGTTCTTGCTTCCATGGAAAATCAAATCGCTCGCCTTCTTCGCACGCAGATATCTGGAGGATGCTTTTCCCAGAACAAAGCCTATGGAATCTCCTATATTCGATTTCCCGCAGCCGTTCGGCCCGGTAATAACAGCGAAGTTCGAGGGGAAAACCATGCTGGTCGGTCTTTTGAACGACTTGAATCCATGCATAACGATTTTTTCTAACCTAACCATACACATCGCCTTTACAACACATGTAAATATGATTTGCTGTGACGTAGTCACAGACTACGTCGAACTTCCACCCCAATAATATATAATATCCGCGAATGTATTTATTTCTGAACAACAAGAACTCGGTATGAAGGCTTTGCTTGACACGAATTTCCTGATGATACCGGGGAAATTCGGGACTGATGTTCTCTCCAAACTACTGGATTTGGGATACACAGAAGTCTTCACCTTAGATCTCGTTATTGATGAGCTCAAAAAACTTTCCGTTGGAAAAGGAACTGATGCCCGGAATGCGAGAATAGGATTGGAATTCATCCGGAAGGGTGGGGTAATAATTCTGAAAGCTGAGGGGAAACGGACGGATGATGAAATCCTCCGGTTCGCGAAAACAAAGAAGTACATCGCGTGCACGCAGGACAAGGAACTCATTAAAAGGATAAAGAAAGCAGGCCTGCGTTTCATAACGCTCCGCCAAGGCAAATATCTGGTTGAATCCGGGAAAGTGATGTAATGCGATACAAGCTCGTTGTTTTCGATCTCGACGGGACGATAATAGACACGGATTCGGCATGGAGGACGTTGCATGAATTCTTCGGGATGAATGAACATCCGGACAGGCTGGAAGCCAAGAGAAAATTCCTGTCAGGGGAAATCAATTATCAGGAATGGGCGGACAGGGATATCGAACTGATGAAGAGATCCGGAGCGAACAGGGAGAACATTAAAAAAGCGCTCCAGAGTATAAAATTGATAGAGGGTGGGATGGAGACAATCCGGACCCTTAGGGAGAAAGGGTACAGGATAGGTTTGGTGTCCGGCAGCCTGGACGTCGTGATAGAAACCCTGATTCCGGATTACAAGCGGATTTTTGATCATGTTTACATAAACCATTTGTATTTCGACAAGAATGGGAACATACTGAAGGTGAAAACAACGTCTTTTAACTTCAGGAGCAAAACAGAGGGCCTGAGGAAAATCTGTAAAGAGGAGGGAATCGAAACTAGCGAATGCGTATTCATCGGAGATCATGAAAACGACGTGGAAATCGCGAAGCTCGCTGGATTTTCGATCTCCTTCAACTCGAAATCAGAGAATCTGAACCAAGTTTCGGACGTTGTTGTTAAAAAGAAGGATTTAAGGGAGATTCTGAAATATTTAAAATAGATACCACAAAAATAATGGAGACGGTGATGAAATGTTTGAATACCTTCCCTGGGTCGCGGGGGTGCTCGCGATAATATCCGCGGTTATACTAGTGTTATCAATAAAGAAAAAACCGATCGGAACGGAGAGAATGAAGGAGATAAGCGGGTTCATCCACAAGGGAGCTCTAACCTATCTCAACAAGCAGTACAAATACCTCACGGTATTCGTGATAGTTGTTTCCGTTATTTTATACTTTATCATAAACCCAGAGACAGCAACAGCCTTCGTAATAGGAGCGTTCTTTTCAGCACTCACAGGGAACATAGGCATGCGTGTCGCCACATCCGCCAACGCCCGAACATCCCAAGCCTCCAAGGAATCCCTCAATTCCGGCCTTAGGATTGCCTTCTCTTCGGGAACGGTCATGGGGATGAGCGTCGTTGGTCTGGGTTTACTGGGGGTTTCCCTGATGTACATGATATTCCAGGACACTTCAATACTTTTCGGCTTCGGTTTCGGAGCGAGCTCCATCGCTCTGTTCGCGAGGGTTGGAGGAGGTATATACACAAAGGCAGCGGACGTGGGAGCTGATCTGGTAGGAAAAGTGGAGAAGGGGATTCCTGAAGACGATCCTAGGAATCCCGCTGTGATAGCTGACAACGTCGGAGACAACGTAGGGGATGTCGCAGGAATGGGAGCAGACCTTTTCGAAAGTTACGTTGATTCGATCATCGCGGCGATGGCGATAGGGGTCGTTACCTTAGGATTGAGCAGTGCAGTCGCTCTTCCGATGATGCTGGCGGGTCTTGGAATAATAGTCTCGATAATAGGAACTTTCTTCGTCCGAGCAAAAGAGGGAAAAGATCCTAGATGGGCCTTGAATAAAGGTATATTCATTTCCGCAATCCTGATGTTCATTCTTTCTTACTTTTTAATAACCTATGTTTCAGGACAGGGGGCGATAAACGTTTGGTACGCAACTGTTTCAGGCCTGGTGGCAGGGATAGTGATAGGTCTCGTAACCGAATACTACACTTCTGAAAACAGAGGTCCTGCTCGATCAATAGCTGAATCCTCCCAGACAGGAGCCGCCACGAACATAATAGCGGGACTGTCCGTTGGAATGAGGAGCACTATGCTTCCTATAATCGCTGTCGGAGCAGCGATAATGATTTCGTACCAATTCGCCGGATTGTACGGAATCGCAATAGCTGCAGTAGGGATGCTCTCCACACTCGGGATCACCCTCGCCACTGACACGTACGGACCCGTCGCTGACAATGCTGCAGGGATCGCTGAAATGGCGAGCCTCGGGAAGGAAATCCGAGAGCGATGCGAAACCTTGGATGCGGTGGGAAATACAACGGCTGCGATCGGAAAGGGCTTCGCTATAGGATCAGCGGCCTTGACAGCTCTCGCTCTGTTCGTTGTTTACGGTAATACAATGGGTATAACCTCCATAAACCTTACTAACCCCTCTGTTATCACAGGCCTGTTTATAGGGGCGTTGCTCCCATTCCTTTTCTCCTCCTTCGCGATGAGCGCTGTAGGGAAGGCGGCGTTCAAAATAGTCCAGGAAGTCCGGAGGCAGTTCCAAACCATCAAGGGGATAATGGAAGGGAAAGCAAAACCAGATTACAACAAATGTATCGAGATTTCAACTCACGCCGCCCTCAAACAGATGGTTGTCCCGAGTTTGCTTGCAATCCTTGCTCCCGTAGTGGTCGGCCTTTTGTTAGGGGCAGAAGCCCTGGGAGGGATGCTTGCGGGAGCAATCGCTTCAGGCTTTTTGCTAGCGTTATTCATGGCGAATTCAGGAGGAGCTTGGGACAACGCGAAGAAGTACATAGAGAAGGGAAATCTCGGTGGAAAAGGAAGCGACAACCACAAGGCAGCTGTCGTAGGCGACACGGTTGGAGATCCGTTTAAAGACACCGCTGGTCCATCGCTGAACATTCTGATCAAACTGATGTCCATCGTCGCCTTGGTTTTCGCACCTTTATTTATCTGAAACTTTTTTAATCCATAAACTATCCTAATTTTATGCTAGTCAACGGAAAGCATTACCGAACGGTCTGGTTTGAAAAAAACAAAATCAAAATGATCAACCAGCTCCTTCTCCCTAACAAATTCGAAATAGTTGATTTGAAAAGCATTGAGGACGTTGTCAACGCGATAAAAAATATGGTGGTTAGGGGAGCTCCAGCTATAGGGGCGACCGCAGCTTATGGGATCGCGCTAGCCGTTGTGAAGGGAAAGGATCCAGAAGGTGCGGCAGAAATCCTCCGAAGCACTAGACCTACGGCGAATGAGCTGTTCCGGGGAATAGACTACGTTCTTTTCCACGTTAAGAGTGTTGAGGAGGAAAAGGAAAAGAAGGGAATTGCCTTGAAGGTTGCGGAGGAGTACGCGAATTGGTCCATGGAATCTTGCAGGCTTATCGGCGAGCACGGAGCGAGACTGATAAATGACGGTTACAGTATAGCCACCCACTGTAACGCGGGGTGGCTGGCGTGCGTGGACTGGGGGACAGCATTATCCCCCATATACGCCGCAAAAAGGCAAAACAAGCGAATGGAAGTGTACGTTGATGAAACCCGACCTCGCTTACAGGGAGCGAAGCTCACGTCATGGGAACTTCTTAACGAAGGGATTCCCCATTACGTTATAGCCGACAACGCCTTGGGTTATTACATCCAGAATGGAGATATAGATTTGATCATTGTAGGAGCTGACAGAATCGCCAGCAACGGGGATTTTGCGAACAAGATCGGAACGTACGAAAAAGCGGTTCTAGCGAAAGAAAATCGAATCCCCTTCTACGTTGCGGCTCCCTCGACAACGATGGATTTCTCATGCGAGATAGGGAGTGATATACCGATAGAGGAAAGGAGTGAAAAAGAAGTCCATTATATCGGTAAGGAAAGGATAACCCCTGAGGAAACGAAAGCGAAGAACCCGGCCTTCGATATCACCCCAGCGAAGTTCGTAAGGGGCATAATAACGGAAAGGGGACTCTATAGCCCCAGCAAGATAGCGAGTATTTTCGGATAATAACCTTTTTATTTCCTAAACATTCTCTTTAAATATCGTAATTCAAAGGAGTGTGATGTTTATGGATTGGGGAATGAAGAATAGACTCTCAAAAATCATAAGTCCGGAGACTGGTCGTACGCTTATGTTGGCTGTTGATCACGGATATTTCATGGGTCCAACTACCGGTCTAAGGGATTTCAAGAAGTCCGTAGAACCGCTCACGCCATACGCTGACACGCTTTTCGCTACGAGAGGGATGATTAGGAAATGCATAGACCCGGACACGAAAATTCCAATAATGCTTAGAGCATCAGGCGGGACAAGCATAATAGGCAAGGAACTTCTCCACGAGGGGATCACGGTCCCAATGGAAGAGATAATAAGAATGAATGCTGTTGGATTCGGATATTCAATTACGGTAGGAATGGAATGGGAGAGAGACACAATCCTTGATTTCTCGAAGCTGGTGGACGAGGCTGAAAAATACGGAATGATTGCCATGGCGGTAACAGCGGTTGGCAAGGATCTCGGCAGAGATGAAAGATACCTCTCGCTCGCTTGTCGAATAGCGGCAGAACACGGGGCCAACATAGTAAAGACATACTATTGCGAAAATTTTGATAAAGTTGTGGGATCCTGCCCTGTTCCCATCGTTATGGCGGGTGGGAAGAAAATGCCCGAGCTAGACGCCCTCAAAATGGCTCACAAAGCGTTACAGGCGGGCGCGATAGGAGTGGACATGGGACGAAACATCTTCCAGTCAAGCGATCCTGTTGCAATGATACAAGCCGTCCGTTCGCTAATACACGATAAAATAAAACCAAAGGAAGCCTACGAAATCTTCAAGAAGAAGGCAAAGGGGTGATCGAATGGTTTGTTACGCCGTTCCTCTGGCAGTTCTTTTAATAACCTCAGTCAGAAGGAAAATTTTGAGGAAAAAAGATATGGAAGGATTCTGGCTTAACCTTCTCCTTCTCGGAGGCTCGTTATTCGGAATAATAGACCACTTCTGGAACGGCGAGCTTTTCCTCCTCGGTCCCAACCTATTGGCTGACCTCTCCCTTGGCGCAACCATTACAGGAGGGATATTCGCAACCTGGGGAGTGATAGTTTTCAGGGAGAAGATAACGGATTCTTTCAGATTCCTCAGCAGGAGAATCGGGATATACAAATGAAACAGATACCATGAAAGTCGCGATGTATTA
>CAYFVC010000062.1:0-9454 GCA_964346665.1 uncultured archaeon | reverse complement strand
GGCGATCGAGAAAAGGATGAGGGATGAATATTCCCTCAGCATGCCTCTCATTATTTTCGAAACAGCGAATCCTATCACTATCCCCGTTCCTACCCCTGCCACAATCATCTGCCAGAATTGAGCAACATACTTCATCGGTTCGAAAAGTGCTCCCGGCTGCATGAGCACGAGGTCGAGGAAAAGGATCGGAAGCAAAACAGTGAGGGGTGAATTGAATATGGACTCTACCTTTATGATGGTGAGCGCTCTTCTTGATCTGGAAAGAGAATGTTCAAAAGCGTATAAAACCCCTGTCCCTGTCCCGCTTATAACCGCCCCTAACAAGAGAGCGTACACAGGCTCAAGCCCGAACATCAGGTTGGCCACGAGCCCAAGGAGTACTGTGCTGAATATAACTCCTACGAAAGCTAGGTTAACGGAAACATCCGAGAAGCGTTTGAAAACCTTCCAATTCAGGTTGAACGCTCCTGTGAAAACCACTAAAATAAGGGCTAGTATCCTAAGGAAATCAGGGACGGTCCCCATTGCTGTTACATCCACGAGCGTTATGTTAACGTATTGCATAACGAACGGGTGCATGAAAACTGTCGGGCCCAAAACAAGACCGAGCATGAGAAGGAAGAACGTATCGGGTATCTTCACCTTCTTAAGGAGATTCGCTATCACAATCCCGAAACCTAGAAGGAAGGCAAAATAAGTCATTGTAAGCGTTATGTCGAAGGCCATGCTTAATATTATTCTTGATTTAATAAATCTTTTGATTAAAAATTTCTCCGGATAACGAAAGTTTTATAATTCCAAGTTCCTTAAAATCCTTATTTGATAACATGGGAGTTGCCAGAACTTGGGATGGAGCAAGGGGACGCTTCTATCACGAATTGGGTATTCACTCTGATTCTGAAGTTCCTTACGGAGGACCTAAATTAAATGTTCATATGAAAAACGGAGATGTGCTTACAAAGTGTTGTTTGCGTTTTTATAATGATAAGGAAGCATCTTTTTACCAGGGTTCTGAAAGAAATATAATAGGTGCTTCCAAAGAAACGGTAAGAAAAATTGTAAAAGTCTGGGAGAATGGAAATAAAATAATTTACCAATGCTTACCTTGTAACACGTGGAACGCGTTTTGTGAGTATTTGTCTAAAGAGTTTGACTTTCCTCCCGGGCTTTCAGGGCATGGTCTCGAAATCCCTGACTGTACTTTTCTTAGTAAAAGGGGGGTTGAACATAAAGGTAAGCTAATTGGTTATAGCTATAAGAGAGGTAAAGTTCTAGTTCAAGATGAAGCTGATCCTGATATTACATGGGATATCACTAAATTTGACATAGCAGAAATTTGGATGAGGGGTGAAAAAGTTTACAAAGATAAGCATTTACAAATGCTGGCCGACAAATATGCCCAAAGATGAACTAAAAGGTTGCTATTTTAGATAAATAGGTCCGAAATCCCTCACGTAGATGTAGTCGTCTTCTGTTTCCGCCCTCTTTATGAGCGTGAGCATTTCCGTTATCTTGGAATCGGTTTCGTCCGCGAGATAAATGGCAAGTGCCTCGGGGATCGAGGGCTGTTTTGGCGATCCATATTCTGTCTTTCCGTGGTGGCTTATTAGGAGGTGTTTCACTTTCAACTTGAGGTCTTCGGGGATTTCCAACTTATCCATTTTCTTCGAGACTTCCTCATAGGTGAGTGCTAAATGCCCTACAAGCATGCCCTCCACGGACGTTCGTATGTGAGTGGTGACATCAAGTTCCCTGATCTTCCCTATATCGTGGAGTATCGCTCCTGTTATCATTAGGTCTCGGTTAAGCTTGGGGTGAATCTTATGAAGAAACTCGCATATCTTCACCACGTTCAAAGTGTGTTCGAGCAAACCCCCCAGCCATCCGTGATGCTTGTACATCGCCCCAGGGTGTTTCAGGAACTTCTCGGAGAAGGCAGGGTCTTTTATGAAGGAGTAGACCAGCTCTTTCAAATGTTTGTTTTCGAGAGAATCCGCCACCCTCGTTAGCTCAGCGTACATCTCCTTCGTGTCCTTCTCGCTCTCCGGGATGAAATCGGATTTTTTGTATTCCCCCGATTTCAAAACGGTTATCTTCCCGCCGGGGGGATTGATATTTATCGCAACCCTGCTGTTGAAGATCGTTGTTTCCCCAGCAACGTAAACCACATCATCCTTTTTTATAGATTTGTAAAGTCTTTCGACTTCCACCTTGTTATCCGGGCCCCAGTACCTCAGCATTATTTCGCCTGAAGGGTCGCCTACCCTCAATTGAAAAACGTAACCCTTCGCGTATTTCTGGACAGGTTTCTTGAATTTCACGACGTACTTCCCGTCCACTGATTCATAAGGAGCGAGGTTTTTTACGAGCATGATTAAAATACGTAGCCTTGATTTAAAAATGATATATAAACAAAAAGCAAAAATAAGATATGACTGATTTCGAAAGCGAAGAGTACATGGATTTCGAGAAATTGAAATCGAAATTGAGGCACTTCGTTCGCGAGCGAGATTGGGAAAAATACCACAACCCGAAAGATCTCGCTATCGCGATCGCGGTGGAAGCTGGGGAATTGTTAGAGCTCTTCCAGTGGATGAATGAAAATGATATGGGCAGTATAAAGGGAAATGAAAACCTGATGGAAAGGATAAGGAGTGAACTCGCGGATGTAATTAACCACTGCCTGAGCATGGCGAATGCTCTTGATATTGACCTAGCGAAAATAGTTCTTGCGAAACTCAAAGAAGCCGAGAAGAAGTACCCCAAGAAGAGGTATAAGGGGGTATGGAGAAAACCCAAAGAGTGATTTTTCATGAAAATATTAATTCTAAGGCTTGGCCACAGAATTTCGAGAGACCCTAGGATTTCCACACACTGCGGCCTCGTATCCAGGGCGTTCGGAGCGAACGGGATTGTTTATTCCGGGGAAAAGGATCAAAAACTTCTGGAAAGCGTGAAAAAAGTTTCGAAAGAGTGGGGTGGGGATTTCGAAGTGAAGTACGAAAAGAACTGGAAGTCTTTCATTAGGAATTGGAAAGGGAAGATCGCTCACCTCACGATGTACGGCCTCCCTGTCCAAAAGGTAATAGGCAAGGTAAGGAAGGAGAAGGACCTGCTCGTGATCATTGGGGGTGAAAAAGTCCCGCCTGGAGTTTACGATCTCGCGGACTGGAATGTTTCGGTAACGAGCCAGCCACACTCGGAAATCGCAGCGCTTGCGATCTTTTTGGATCGGATTTTCAGGGGGAAGGAACTTGAAAGAAAATTCTCGAAAGCTAAGAAAAAGATAATTCCCCAGGAAAGAGGGAAGAAGGTTGTTGAGAAATAAAGCTTATTGAGAAAACATTATATTCTCTAGCAATGCTTTCGCTCGCTCCTTCTTCTTCTCGTTGATTTCCACGAGAACCAGACCATATTCGAAATGACCGTAAACTATATAACTCCCAAGAGGGAGATGAATCGCGCAGGGAAGAACCGCTAAGTCTTCCTCCCCCTTAACGAAAATCTTCACCCTTTTCTTTTGAAGGATCGGGATTGATTTTTCAATCGCCTTCCACAAATCAACCGTAATATGGCGAGGGGGATTTTTAACTGTTATTTCCTTACCTTTGAAAATGATCTTCTTCCCGAACTCCTTCCTCTTCTCCTTTCCATCGAAAATTATCATGTTCGGTTTAAGGCCGTGCCTGATCAAGTAATAGCTTGTGGGATCACCGACCGAAACCACCAAATTCTTTTTGTTCTTCATATCGTCAACCACTTTCTTCGCTGCCTCGTCCCATGATCCCTTGAAAACCCTTCCGAACGGCTTCCTGAAATCCATCACAAAATCCTCCGGGACTTTCAAATCTTTCGTTAGGAAGGGTTGTTCTCGAATTAAATTCTCGATCTCTTTTGCAACATTCTTAGGGATTTTATTTGTGTTGTCGATCTCGTAAACGTTTTTGTGGAGAGCTATTGCTTCATCCTTTATCACGTTCCCCATCTCCGCCTCCATGTTTTCCGCTATTTTTGCCGTGTGGAACCCCTTCTCTATCATCCTCTTACGAAGGGCATTCGGTTCCGTTCGCAGAACTATCACGACATCTGAGGGCATTTCGTGCGAATAATGCGATTCTATTATCATGTTCTTGTGGGAAACTGCTAGGATATTCACCTCCTCCCTCATCCTCTTCAAATCGATTATTTTACACATCCTTTCCTTGTCATAACCTTTGTAAAGGTCCTCCTCTTTCGCGAGATCGTTAAGAGAAACAGACCACCATCCCAATCTTTTCGCGAGGGCTTTCGCGACTTCCGTTTTCCCTGTCCCCGGAGTCCCAGTTATGGCGATAATCATGGTAAATTGTTGAATCAGTGGTTTAAATTTTTGATTGGCAGTAAAAACTTAAAAATAACCAAACCATTAGATTGTTATGAAATTGGAGATATGGACCGAGAAATACCGGCCGAAAATGCTCGACGAAGTCGTGAACCAGAAACACATAGTTTCCAGACTTAAGGCATGGGTCAAGAAGGGAGCGATCCCTCACATGCTTTTCGCAGGTCCTGCAGGCGTTGGGAAGACAACGATCGCCCTTTGCTTGGCGAGGGAATTGTTCGGGGAGGAGAACTGGAAGAAGAATTTTCAGGAAACTAACGCTTCGGACGAGCGGGGGATCAACATCGTCAGAGGGAGAATCAAGGACTTCGCGCGCATAAAATCGCTCGGGGCGGATTTTAAGATCGTTTTCTTAGACGAATCCGATGCGTTAACACCTGAAGCTCAACAGGCCCTAAGGAGAACGATCGAGAGGTTCTCGGATTCCTGTCGTTTTATACTCTCCTGCAATTATTCGAGCAAGATAATCGAGCCCATACAGTCACGAACATCCGTTTTCAGGTTCAAAAGGATGACAGATGATAACGTGGAGGAATACGTAAAGAGGATCGCGAAAGGAGAAAAATTAAACGTATTGAAAGACGCGATAAAGGCGATATATGAGATTTCCGAAGGAGATCTTCGCCAGGCGGCGAACCTATTGCAGGCCAGTTCTGCCCTAGGTAAGGTCACGAAGGAAACTGTTTACGAGGCCGCTGCCCAATCCAAACCAGAGGACATTAAGGAAATGATGCATTTTGCCCTAAAGGGGAAGTTCGCGGAGGCGAGGAAGAAATTGAACGATCTGCTCATAACCCAGGGTCTTTCCGGGGAAGATATAATAAAGGGTATACACAAGGAGCTATATTCTCTAAACGTCCCGGATGAGAAGAAGATTAAGCTTGTGGAACAGATCGGGGAGTTCGAATTCCGAATGAATCAGGGTGGCTCGCCTGAGATCCAACTTGAGGCTTTGCTTGCGCAGTTCATGAAGCACGGGGGAACGTAATTTGCGCTTAAAAAACTTTCTATTAACTAATTAGAGTGAAAAGGAAAAGTATTTATAAGCCTCATCCTAACGTGCCTGGATTTTACATACCCGACTGGGTGGTTTATAATAGGAATATCATTATTTCTAGAGAATCATGTATTGATAGGAAATGCTCAAGATACGTTAAGGAAGGCATAGATGAATTTACAAGTAAAATAGGACTGGTAGGGTTCAGTTTAGAAGAGAGCACAGATGACAAAATTAGAAGTCAGATAAAAAACTCGACTCGTGAAGAAAGAGATAAATTGTATTTAGACTTCGAAAAATTAGGAGAAAATCTCCAAAATCTTGATCCTTCGAATGCTTATGTTATTCTAACTAAGCTACTTGAGCACAGAGATGATCAAGGATGGGTAAGAGCCGACTATAACGGGTACTTGGTAATTAAACTTGCAGAGGGAAGAGAGGAAAAAGAGGATCACATACGAAAAGTAGCCAAAAAAGGAGCAGTTCGTTTGTTCGGTTACAAAATATTCAAAGATATAGAAATTAGCGATTTGTACAAACACAATTCATCAGAGTGCCTAACGGATGTTACCGACAAAGGGCTTTGTAAGGCATGTGAAAATAGACTAAAAATTTTATGGAAAGAAAACGAAAAAGAACTAGGACAAGAATTCTTGGAAAAGGAACCCCCTTCAGGTTTGTAAATAAGTTAATTTTTCGTTTCTTTAGAAATTCTTTTTCAAGAATTCGGCTGATTGTTTTATTACGGAGAATTTGGTGATGGAGGAGGAGATCGTATCACTCGAGTAGTATTCGTCGCATTCTTCCTTTATCATCTCGATCGAATTCCTGTCGATTTTTTTGTTGTGCACTGAAAGCACATGTATCACTATGCATATTATCTTGCTAGCTTTTGCTTTTTTACCCATCTGTATTGCTTTGTAGAGGGTTCCTCCTGAGGAGGCAACGTCGTCGAAAATTATCAGCTCCTGGCCGCTGAGATTCGGGATCTTAGCGAACGTTTTAATCTCCCCTGTCTTCCTGTCCCGTTCCTTCCGGATAGCGAATGTGTTACCTTTTATAGCTTTCGCGATTTTTTCCACATCCACCTTTGACATCATGTCAGGGGCGATCACAATCGGATCCTTGAAATTCTTCGTTTTCAGGAAATCTATCACGGAGTCCGTAGCGTCTATGTTGTAAGTTTTTTTGTCTAGCCACCCCTCCTTTCGAAAATCATGGCTTGTGACGTTCACTAGGAGGTCGCATTTTTCCTTCAGGTTTCTCCTCAAACTCTTGACCGATACCACTTCGCCCTTAACGAATTCCTTGTCCTGGCGGGCGTAGGGCATGTAGGGGAGGAACAAGCAGATTTTTTTCGCTCCCAGTTCTTTGAGTTTATCAAGAACTAACATGGATTCTAACACCATCTTGTCCTGATCCAAACCTGGTGTTTTGCCTCTCACTACGAGAACGACTTTTTTACCCTTTATTTTATTGGGTTTAGAAATTCTGAAATAGCTCTCGTTGTCAGGGAACGTTTTTGTCTCGAGCTTAACGAATTCCTTTTTTATCTCTTTTGCGAGAGCTTCCGAAAAATCGTCCTTCCCTAAGACTATCATGGATTAATCTTGTCAGGATGATATAAAAATTTTAATCCAGAAGTGAAAAACTTTTAAATTCCAATTTCCAATTTTCTAGCATGGGTAAAAAGGTTTCGCTCTGGTGGATGTTCGTCCCTATATTTTTGGGGGCCGTAGGTGGCTTACTCGCCTGGAAAATACACAAGGATGAGGAAAGGGAATTCGCACTGATAATGCTCGTGGTTGGAATCGTCTTCACACTTGTGATCGTCCCGTTCTACATCTGGCTCTTGCTGGCATATCTCTGATTCTGACCCGGTACCCGACCGAAAGCTTTAAATACCTAAATGTTATAAATATATAACATAAGGTTAGAAATAGTTAATAAAAAGTTATGTATGAATAACATGATCCGGAGGTGTGTTTGGTATGAAAGACAAGGGAAGTAAAGAAGATATTAACAGGATAATAATCGGTATTGCAGTAGCTGTTATGGTTCTTCTGGGTATGGCAGTTTACTTAATGTCAGGAATTCCGCCCACTTTCGATGAAATTATGCTCAGTGTGATCGTGACTGTCGTGGTTGTTCTGGCATTCGTTGTTATAATTAAAAGATTCAAATCCTACAAGGCAGGGCTTCCGGCAGAGGATGAGATGAGCAAGAAAATCTTTCAGAAGGCGGGTTATTACGCCTGGCTTTTCGCGATATACGCCGCGCTAATATCGAGGTTCATGGGTGAGGAGGTCGCGGAGAGGACGGGCGACTGGAGCCTGGTGGGGACGTATATGACCGTTGCTGTTATACTCGGGTCTGCGCTGTTCTTCTTCGTCACGTATTTTTACTTCAGCAGGAAGGGAGACGTGTGAGGGATGGGATGAAGACCAGGATAAAGGAGTTCAGAGCGAGATACGACATGACCCAGGAGGACCTCGCTAGGAAGGTCGGCGTCCGCAGGGAAACGATCCTCTTTCTGGAGAAGGGTAAGTACAACCCTTCCCTAAAGCTCGCGCATGACATAGCGAAGGCTTTGAAAGCGAAGATAGAGGAGCTGTTCATTTTCGAGGAATAACATACCCTATCAAACATTTTAATCACTAAACAAAAAATCAATATGTTTTTGAACTCACCGATAGCCTTGTTTTTGATCGCCCTATTGATCCCGCTGGCCTACAGCCTGAAAAACAAGAGGAAAAACCTGAAACCGATCTTGGCGATGATAATATGCTCTTTAGCGATGGTTTCTTTCTATTCACTCACCTACTATCTCAGCCAGATCAGCCCGCTCTTCGGATACACTATAGGGAAGTTCATCCTCTTCGTTTTCCTTCCAATAATCACTATTTTCTATGTAGAGCGCTGGAATCCGAAAACCATACTATCCAACCTAGGAGTGAAAAAAGAAAACCTTAGGAAGAGCGTAATTTACGGTGTGCTCGCTGCATTGGTCACCATAACAATAACAATCTTTCTAATATCCACGATGTCTTTCGATCTTTCCTACAGGATAGTCATGTTTTTCGAGGCGTTCACTGAAGAATTCTTTTTCAGAGGTTTCCTCTTCCTCTATCTTCTCAGCAAGACCGATATCAGGGTGGCATACGTAACCTCAATTTTGGGTTTTATACTGATACACCCCCAGCACTTCACTTCGCTTTTCCTGATCTCCACCATAACACAAGGAATTCTCCTCACGGTAGTTGCTCATAAAACAAGAAATATAATAGGACCATGGATAGGTCACGGCCTGAACAGGTTCTTCCCGGTTTTGATAAGGAACTTGCTCGGGATATAGAAACAAAGCCTCGGGAGGACGTTAGAACCGAATTCTCAATCCTAAGGGGTTTTTATATATAATTCAGAACTTTGATTTAAAAGTAATTTACCAATTATTAACCGATGTATTTTAGAAAATCCTTTCCTATAATCTTAATCGTGCTTAGTTTATTCATTTCTGGTTGCACAAACAATGCAACCCATACAATATCAGGAACCCAGGATCTGGTGCTTAATGAACAAGACCTTCAGCAACTTGGGATAACGAGCGATGGAATTGATTGCAACACAGAGGAGGAATATTCAAATATTGTAGATTCATCACTTGGGCAATACACCTTCTGCAACTTCACTATAAACAACTTGAATGATACCGAAGTAGTGATTGAATTGAAGAAATTTGCAAATTACGAAGCCCTAGATGGCTCATACCAGTATGATTCCTCGCACTTGTACAGTGTCGAAGGACTTATAAGCGAGAATGATTATGGGGATAAGAGCAGATTTCGTGTTAACAGTGAGCATGATTATATGGGTCATCTCAATGAACCAGGCGTCTACTATTATCATCTTTGGATCTGCAAAGATTTATACCTCATTCACATTACTTCTAAAGGAAGCGAGGACGCTAGAGGATATATTGAAAAAATAGGGCGGCAGATCTTGTCAAAATTCGGGTAAACTTTATTTTTTAGTCTTCTTATAGATTAACCCGATTATTTGCCCTGCGGCCATTCCCA
>CAYFVC010000061.1:0-11559 GCA_964346665.1 uncultured archaeon | reverse complement strand
TACACGAAGCCGGGGGTATCGCTGTCGCTCCCCACCCTTTTGATCTGAGGGGGGAAGGCCTTGGAGAGCTCGCCTTCAAAGTGGATGCAGTCGAGATTTTCAACTCGCTTAATATAGACAGGATCAGCAACAGATTCGCTTTTTCCAAGTTCAAAAATTCGGAAATCCCGAAGGTGGTTGGTTCGGATGCCCATTCGCTAGAAATGATAGGAAAAGCGGTGAATATAATGGAAGCAAGTGACGTGGATTCTGTTCTGAAAAACATACTGAAAGGGGATGTCATTTTCGAAACTAGATACGTTTCAATGGATGATATCATAAACTGGACAAGAGAGAGATTACGAAAATCTTACAAAGAAGTCTTGGAATACAGCAATTCTCATTATTACTTTCCGAAGGCCTGGCTCTACAGGAAGATGCTTAAGAAGTTCATGAGAACTAGTAATACCCCATGGTGGGTTCTCGCACAAATGAGCATCAACGTGAGCAGGGCTGACGGTATCCTGAAAATACTGAGTTATTAAGTTCCTTACCTACTTAACGAAAAGAACAAATTTGACCGCCAGGATTATTATGATGAACAGGACTATCACTGCGAGCAAGATAACCTTGCCTGTGTTCTCTGTGATCCCCACGACCGCTCCTGTCGGGATCTCTATACCAGTCGTTATGTTCTCTTCTGTCACTTCCCCTGGTTCGGGCGTAACGCCAACCCCTATCCTGAGATCCAAGCTTCTCTCGGATTTGGTCGATTCCAGTTTCACTGAGACATCGTAAGTTTTCTGCTCAACATCGTACCCCGGAGAAGCGTAGAGATAAACGTAGGTTTCTTCCCCTCCTTCAAGGGAAACGAAGTCCTCGCTCAAATGGACCCATTCCGGCCCTTCAATCCCTAGAACATAATTATCCTGTCTTTCCCCTGTGTTTTCAACCTTCACTCCTATCGCTATCCCTTTCCCAGCTTCCACAGTGCTTTCCGTGTCCTCGCTCGAAACTTCAAGGTTGTAACATACCTCCTTCGCTCTCACACTTATCTCTGAAATCGCCTCTTCGTATATGTGATCTGAAAATGCCTTGAACGTTAGGCTGTATTCACCTTCAGAGAAATCTATCCTTACTTTTGTTGCGAACATTTTCAGTTCTTCAGGTCCGAGAGAAACAGAACCTATTTCCCTGTCCCCCAAGGCGAATGTGTAATCATCCTCGAACTCCCCGACATTTTTCAGGGCGAGCGTGTAGTTTATTTCATCCCCCCTGCACACCTCGAATTTTTCCGGGCTGACCCCGAACTCAGCTGAATAACAGTTTTTCACAGTGAGAGAAACGGAGTTCTGATCTGATATCTCTTCGCTCACGCCTCTTACGGTGACCAGGGTTTCCCCGAATTCGAGCTCTTCTGTCTCTACAGTCAGGTCAACTTCCTCGATCTCCCCTGCCTCTAGGCTGACCTTGTTTTTTTCGAGGGTTCCCATGTCCGTCTCAAGATCGTATGTATCGGAAACCGTTCCCGTGTTTTTCACGGTGACTTCGTACTCCACGGGCAGACCCTTGCAGACTTCCTGGCTTGCAGGAGAAATAATGACAGCGATCCCCCTACATTCAATCGCTTCCACAGTTCCTGTAACGGTCTTTTTCAATTTCGGATAATTCTGGGAAGTTATGGTTATGTTGAAGCTGGTTTTCCCTTTAAGTTCAGGGTACGCGAAAAATCCAACACTTTTCTCCTTTCCAGGCAAAGCACTCACACTTTCCTGACTGGGGATAACCCAGTCGGGCGAGCGTATGTCATAAGTATCACTTTCCGTTCCCAGGTTAATCAAGGTGAGCACGAATTTTGAAGAACCTCCCAAGCATGTGGAAGTCTCTCTCGGTTCGAGGTCTATTCCAAAATCAAAACACTTTTCCACCTTCAATTCCGTGGATTTCTCATCCTTAGCGTACGACTCCTTTGATTCCGCCTTCACCGTTATCGTTCCGCTCTCTGTGGGTGACGTGACGTTCAAAGCTATTTCCTCCGTTTCCCCGGATCCTATAGTAACGCTTTCCTTGTACAAATCCTCACCCCATGAGCTCGAGACCGTTATTTCGAACTCTTCCGCCTCCTTCCCGTTGTTCGTGACAGAGAAAGAGTATTCGAACTTCGAATCCCGACAGACTTCGATCATCTCATCGATTTCGATAAAAACATCGTGACATCGCAGGACCTCGACTTCGAGATCCTTAAAGGCTTCATCCCCGTTCTCTGCCTTGACCCTGACCGAATAAACCCCTGGCTCGACAAGCGGAGGGTTCACAAAGAAAGTTATTTTCTCGCTCTCCCCTGAAGCCAAGGTTATATCAGGTTGTATGAAGCCGTTGTCAGGGATTCCCCAGCCTCCCGGCATCTCTAGCGAAAGGAAATACGTGTGCGTTACATCATCAAAATTCGTGATGGTGAGATCAACCTCCACAGTACTACCAGGACAACCGGAAACCTTATCGTTCGAAAATTCCAGCCCTATATTATAATATTCGGCACCCGCTTTTGGGGCTGAAAATATGAATAACAAAGTAAACAAAACCATCAAGGACAAAAACCCCTTTCGCATATTCTCACCACTATATACTAAATCCTTTATAAACTTTTTAGTGGTTAATTTTTTAAGTCTATCGTGTTCTAGAAAATAAGTTACTACTGCATACCAATTGGCCCGAAAGATTCGCCTAAATGAGTATCAGATTGCCTGTGTTCGAAATCTCCACCTTGTTTAGGATAGTATGTTCCGTCGGTGTATTTCAAAATCTCCGCTGGCAAAAGCCTGCTCATGTCAACTTCTCTTCGCTGATTTGGAAGGTCCGGGTTTCCC
Organism: uncultured archaeon; assembly: GCA_964346665.1. Lineage (GTDB taxonomy): Archaea > Aenigmatarchaeota > Aenigmatarchaeia > QMZP01 > QMZT01 > JAZGEG01. Next base: position 8,713 of record CAYFVC010000061.1, on the reverse strand, counting down.
ATGCTCCCCTTCATCATCCTTGCCTGGTATGCTGGAGGCTGGGCAGGGGTTTCTGCCGGAGCCCCGTAAATGTGTTCCTCGTACGTTTTCTTTTTGAACTTCCCCGCTACGAAGTAGAGTGCTGTCAGCAAAACAAGCAGGGAAATTATTACTGCCCCTATCAACCAGTTGCTCTGTGCTAAGCTTATAAGTCCTGTTAGCCCGTCCATTTCCTCTTCTTCTACCTCTCCGCTCGCAGGAGCGACGTATATGCGTATGTTTTCCTCAAAGGTCTTGCCATCTGTTTCAACCTCGACCTCGAAATCGTAATTACCGACATCTTTCGGAACAATGTATATGTAAAACGTTTTCCTTCCCTCAACATCAACCTCTTTAGGGTAGTTCACCCAGTCCTCGGGAATACCTTTGACAGAGATCTCAAAGTTCGCCAGTTCTGGGCTTTCTATTATAACGTCCAAGGTCTTGCCTGAATTCAACTCAATGTCAAGCGAAGTCGGCCTTATTATAACGTTAGTTTCTGTTATCTCTGGTTCCTCCTCATCCTCTTCTTCAGGTATGAAGACTTCCGATTCCAATGGGAAAACCGTTATTTCGGTGAATTTCGTGACACTCTCGCTGCACGGAAGGTAGCTCTCTATCCGTATGTTATGTGTTCCAACAGACAACGGGAATTCGAACCTTTTATCCGTCTTTTCTCCTGTGCGGAGGTATTCAGTGTACTCACCTTTCAGCGATCCGTCAACGTAAAGTTCGATTGTCAGCGTTCCTGATCTCTCCCCTGTGTTCTCTATCTCTATTTCCACCCATCCTTTCTTTCCTTCCGTAAGGTAGGAATAGTAATCAAACCTGTTCACTGTTATTTCACAATCCTTCCCGTCAGGACCAGGAAGGTAACCGGTAGCCGTTCTGTAAGCGGTGTCCGAGTTTCGTTCCTCATCATAAACTGTTGCTTCACACTTAACAGTATAATAATCCTCGGTTATCATAAGATTCATTTCCGACTCCGCCTCATCCTCGTCCTCGCTGACTTCTTCTTTGTCCTTCTTAAACAATTCCCCATCCACGTACCACTTGAACCTCACGTAATCCAGATCCTCATCCTCATCGAAAACCTCAACTTCGCACGTGAACTCTATGTTGTTATCGTAGTATTTCCTGAAAATGTCCATGTCCTCTATTTCAGGGTTATCATCATCTCCGTTGTCGCGCACGCGTATCAAAACAGGATTGCTCCAGTCCGATTCAAGGTATTCATCGTCTTTCACTTTCAGCATTGCGTAGTAAGTTCCGTCTTCCGAATAAGCATGGTATGAATAGGGCGTATTGCTGGACAACCAAACAGACTGGTGTCCATCTCCGTAATCGAATTTGTACTGCAAAATGTAACCATCAGGGTCATACGACCTGAATCCTGAAAAATACACTTCCTCGTCCTCATCCACGTAATACTTGTTCGCCGTTAGGACAGCGATGGGTTTTCGGTTTTGTGTATAGGGCGGGGAAGGTGGGTAATAAGGGGGGTAAGAAGGGGTTGTTTGCTGGTCAGATATCACAACAGGAAGAGAGCTTTCACTATCCTTCGCTCCGTACGTATCGTACACTTCAGCTATACACTTTATCGAGTCATCCGCATAAGTGTAGCTAGCGAGAAGAATATCCTGAGCCGTATCGCTCGATCCTTCCATGTTCTTCGCGGCTGACCTGATAAGATACCCGTTTCTTTCCCACCTGAATATAACATGGTCAAGATTATCATCCGTGTCCATCGCTAGGATGGAACACGTCAAATCTTGCTGAGGGTTGGGGTGTCTTGGGGTGATATCCACGTAGGACACTGTGGGCATAGAATTAGCCGGTATATTTCCCACGCGGACAGCATGAGTCTCGTAGTCGTACGCTTTATCAAAGTCGTACGCCCGAGCTTGACAAACAACGTAATCCCAGGGATCTGTGTGGAACGAATCCAGCGTATCGCTAGTGGAATCGCTAGACCCGTAAACCAATTTTGTGTTCTCCTTCGTTAGAACCCCGTTCACGTACCATTTGAAATCAACATAATCAAGATTCCCATCGGGATCAGATACATCCACAAAACATGTCAGATCATTATATTTCGTGGGGTTTTCAGGATCAATATAAACAGAATCAATAACAGGCGGGCTGTTCGTGGTAGCCTGCACGCTAACCGCCAATAGCAAAATAACTATGAAAATGAACATCATAAACCGGAGATTATTGGACAGGACTTTCATCTCTCCCACCATTCCCCTCCTACGACAAAATTATTTTCCAGTAGTTTCTTCTTTTTTGAAAGATATTCGAGAATTTCTAATTTATAATTATTCGGATTTGTGATAAGAGAATCGGCTTTCTTTATCTCATTCTTGATGGCTTCAATTTCTTTATATGCTCTATTTAAACTAAGTTCTCCTTCCTCAAGCAGTCCAAGTACTTGTAATTTTTGTTTCCCTAGTCGGGAAATATAATTATCACGACCTCCGGCCAATTCAATCCTAAATAGAAGTTCAAGTGCATCAACTGAGTTTTTGTAATCACTTAAAATCTCCTCTGGACTATTATATCCCGGTTTCTCTATTATAATACCGTTGTTTAAAACAGGGTTGTGTGCCGGCAAAAGATATCGTGGATCTGTTATCACTTCAGCTGAATTTTTTTCTGACATACCAATACCTCAGTTTTTCTCCTGGGCTAACCACCACATCAATCGTATTTCGATATCTTCCATATTTTTCAAGAGATGCAAGGGATTCATAACAATCAAACCCTCAGTTTTCAACATTTTTACTATTTCTAAGTGATAATTTATTAGTATTAGGCTTTATAAAGCTTTCGGTGGGAGGTTCTGTTGCGAAATCGTCAGACAGAACTTGGTCGGGCAAAATTGAACAAAAAATCCTCAATCCTCAACGAGTTAGTTAACCAAATTCTCTTTTTTCAAACCCCCCAAGAGCCCATATTAAGTGGTTATATTCCTTGACTAGGCTGTTCAGATAATCTTTGAATTCTTCAGGTAAATTGAAATCAACTAATGTATGTTTAGAATTATTGGGGGCAGAACCAAATACGTAAATACTAATATCCTTTGTCACAGCCCGATACTTCCACACCTCTTTTATTTTGCCGGCTTTACTGATTTTTATATCGGGGAAGAAGTCCGTTATCCTTGCATCTTCATCCAAAAAATTTTCAACTTTTTCACGATTATAACCGGAAAACAGACTTCCATTTATTATGTGATACGGCAAATCTTTTCTTCTGATACCCCAACTGTCTCTAAATTCTTCTTTCGCTTCTTCAGTTGTCCTTACCTTTGAAATTCTTGGCCATTTTACTTTCTTTCTTTCAACTGGCTTCTCCAAATCTATAGGCTCTTTCTCAACCAAAGCAGACCTCGCGTATGTTCCTATTACAGTACCGGCAAAAAATTCTTCCAAGTCAGCTAACTTTTTTGGATTTTTTTCATGTTCTTTCAAAAGCTCATCTATTTTCCCGTAACCATAACCTTGATACAAAAATTTTTCCACAGGTCCCTTAAGAGGGATTTCCACGGGTTCTATGTACTTCATGTATGAAATACTAATCTTTTAATTTAAAAAGCTTAATTTTCTTTACTATCGTTAAGTAAATACCGTTAACAAGACTTTAACATACTTAAGAACTCCCTACATATACTTGATATGCCTCAAATTTTCGGTCAGAGGAGATTCAGAATCGCGCGTTCTCACAAGAAAAGGGACAAGTACACGAAGAAAAGGCCTCCTGTCAAGAGAGGTGAAATCGTCGAGCTGTACATAAAAGATGTGAGCAAGAAAGGGGACGGGATAGGGAAAATAGATGATTTCGCTGTTTTTGTTCAAGGAGCGAGAGAAGGCGAAATGGTTAAAGTTAAGATAATCGAAGTGAAGAAGAATTGTGCTGTTGGGAAAAGGATTGAATGATTAACTAAATTATCAAAGTCTGTCTTTAAGATATTCATAAAGATGGTCTAATACTATACATTCAACAGGATCTGGACGCCTACTCAGAATATTTTTAATTGTCCGCTCATTTACATTATGATCGCCATCGTGAAAGTAAATTTCACCTGGGTTTTCTTCAGTTGCTACGTATACATGTTCATTGATCCAAAAAATATGAGGGGTCTGTCCTTCATCTAGAAGTTTCCTGTATTTTTTTAAGGCATCTCTAATGTCAGCTCTCAACATATAACTCCCTTATTTGTCAGAATTGTTTTTAAAGTTTTAAATGTTTTACTACAAAGTTATGACATATCTAGAGTAAGTTATTCAACCTCAATCCCTGGCTTCCCGGGCGAAGCCTTCGCTGCTTTATCACTTTTGGAATCCTCTGCCTTGATGATTTCGATCGGGTGTCCGAACTCCTTGCTTAGGAAGGATTTCGCCTCGGAAAGCGAACGGAATTCGCTCTCCTGATCCATAACGAAGGACGGGAGTTTGGAGGGGTCTTTGATTACGGAAGGAACTATCCTTGCTATTTCGAAACCGTGTTTCTTGTCCATCACGTTCTTCATTATTTTCCTAACATCCCTTGTTTTCTCGATCTCCTTCTTCAGTTTTTTGAAAAAGGCATACTTCCATTTCGCTGAAATGAAAAGGTGGATCTTCTTCGGTTTGAATTTCACTAGTTTTAGGACATTCCTCACATCCTCGGATGTTTTGTCCATGAGTTCCTCATACGCAATGAGTTTCTCGTCAATCAGTTCTTTATCGTATTTTGGCCATTTCGCTAGCGAAACGAACCCCTTCTTTCCCAGCTTATCCCACATCTCCTCGCTTAGGTGAGGGACAACGGGGTTGAGCATTTTAACGTATTTCTCCGCTATTATGTTATACGTGGCACGAACTTCTTCGTCATTAGTTCTCCTCTTCAGTTTCTTTATCCAGGAAGGGATCGCGTAGATAACGACATTCCCGTAATCGCGAAGTTTCATTTCGTCCAGGGCTTCGCCCGCCTCTTTAATCGAATTTTCGAATTTTGAGATGAATGCCTTACCCATGGGTCCTAACTTCCCTTTCTTCCTTTTCTTGATAATCTCGAAGAGAAGATCGTATATGTTCGACAAATTCCTCTGTATGTTCTCCGCTTCGTTCGTTTTCCAGTCGAACGTCCCGTCAAGCGTGGTAGCGGTCGAGATGTACGAACGGAACGTGTCCGCTCCGTATTTATTCTTGACATCAAGCAATGTGATCACATTCCCTTTGGATTTCGACATCTTTTGTCCCTCGCTCTGGACGAATCCGTGGAAGGAGATTTTCCCAGGCCAGTACTTCTCAGGGAATATTCCGGCATGAGCGAATATGAAAAAGGAAAGGTGATTGGAAAGGTGGGCAACGTACGTATGCCTGTGATCGTTCGGATACCAGTAGTCGAAATTCGTTCGCATTTCCTTAAGGGCTTTCGCAGAAATTTTAGTCTTTTTGCCAACTTTCGAAACATTTCCCTTCCCTAGGTAAACGTAATCGAAAAATTCAGGTAGTAGTTGATCTGGCTTGATTTTGTGCTTGTTGATCAGATTCTTTATTATGTAGAAACTCATGTATATTGTGGAATCCGAAAGGCTCTCTATAATCCATTTCCTATCGAAGGGCAGGGGCGTCCCCAGTCCGCGTTTTCGAGCGGCAGGACGCTTGTCGAGCCATTCGAAAGTGTCCTCGAAAAGCTTCCTCATGGTTTCCGGAAGAAGTTTCATCCTTTTCAGGCATTTATTCGCTTTGTTTTTCCATCCCTTCGCGTTGAAATCAAGGAACCACTGGTCTTCGAGAACCGAGACCACGATCTTTGTCCCGTCCCTGCAGAAAGCTTCCCTTGAGGTTTCATACATAAGTTCCGCTTCCCCTTTTTCTATCAATTCGTTCTTTACCTTGTCTTTCGCTTTTGTAACCTTCATTCCCTTGTATTTACCGCAGTTCTCGTTCATCACGCCCGTGTGGAATCCTTCCTTGTAGATGGTCTGGGTCGCTTCCTCAAGTCTCGGATCCTCCTGGTTTTTGAGTTTCACTTGCTCGGATATTCTCAAGGCTGCGAGGTCTCCCCAACCGGGAATGTTTATTATTGGAATAACCTTTATCTTCCTGACTTCCTCGAAATCCAGCCCGTACCTATCGCAAAGCTCTTTGTTCTTCTGCAAATCCTTCAAAGCCATCCAGTCGTAAGGAGCATCGCTAGGGACGCTCGTTACAATCCCGCTCCCGACGTTCGGATCAACAAAAGTCGAGGGAAGGATTATTATCTTTTTGCCTATTCCTGGCGCAAGAACGTACTTCCCTATCAGTTCCTTTCCATCAATGTAGCCAACAGTTTTCAAGCCCTTCTTTTGGTAGGAAAGCTTCTCGTACCCTTCCTTACTTATCGCCCAGGTCTCGTTCCCTGCTTCTACTCTTACGTACTCTGTGTTTGGGTTCACCCACATATTTGTCTGGCCGAAAACGGTTTCGGGTCTTAGTGTGGCAGCCACCAGGATCAAGCCATCGTCCATTCGGAACTTGATCAAAGTGAACTCGAGTTTTGAAACGGGATCCGTGTCCGCGTCCTGTATATCATCCTCTCCCACCGCGTTGTCGCATTTAGGGCAGAATAGAACAGGGTAACTCCCTTTGATAAGGTAATCCTTTTTCCTGTATTTCGTGAACTGCCATGTTATGAAATTCTGGTAATCCGGATCGCCCGTTGTGAACCTCCTCGTCCAGTCTATTGACAAACCCAGAGAGGAGTATTCATCCATCATTTTGGGAATGAAAAACTTCACGATGTTCCAGGGTTCCTTGAACGATCCCAGAATTTTCTCAACTTCCTTATCGTTTTTTACATAATTCTTCACGTATCCCTTGTAAAGCTCTATCTTTCCCTCATCCCCTGATTCTATCGCCGCTGATATACCAAGGACAGGGGTTCCGGTTATGTGGAAAGCTAGGGGGTAAAGAACGTTAAATCCCTTCATCCTCATGTAGCGAACGTAAATATCGCTCTCCGCAACCGCTCTCCCGTGTCCTATGTGGAGGCTTCCCGAAATATACGGATAGGGGGTGGTGAAGAAGAACTTTTTCCTCTTTCTGTCTACTTTAGGCTCAAAAACCTTCTTTTCCTTCCACTTCCTCTGCCACTTACTTTCGATTCTCTTGAAGCTGATATTTTTCATGAACTTTCGAACCTTTTATTTCTTGATGAACACGGTGACCCATTTTAAATTCTTGTCCCCTGATTCCCTTGGTCCGGTATATAGTTTATAATCGTTCATGTTAATACCGTGAATTTCGCGCAATTCATCCCTGACTATTTTGGGGACTGCCTTTTCATCAGTGAAGACTGAAACCGTCTTCGAATCATCGCTTATTTTCACCCTATACTGCATAAAACCACCCAATAATATTATTAAACTCTTTATCGTATTAATTTATTAAAACAAATGGGCGTGTAGCTCAGCTGGAAGTTTCGAATGACGCAGATTTTATCTGCGTCGGTCAGCAGTAGAGCGCGGGTCTTCTAAGATAAAGATAATAGCTTGGAAGATTTGAGGGCAAGCATTTGCTCAATGATAGCGAAGAAACAGACTGACATGCACGAAGTGTATGTCTTTCGCTTTTCAGCCTGAGGTCGAGGGTTCGAATCCCTTCACGCCCATGATTTATTCCTTTTGCGTGACAATCAACTATAAATTTCTAACTATCTTATTTTCTTTATGCGAACGAGCCAAGCATTTAAATTTAAGGATTATGGAAAAAATCTTGGCCTTTCACATAGTGAATACCATAGAATACTGAGCAAAACCCAGAATCTTAGGTGTTATTTAATAGATCAGGGAAAAGGTAAACCACTTCTAATAAACCCTGAATTTTCGCAGGAGTTCAAGAATGAATTTGAAAGCAGCGAGGAATATAAAAAAATAAAGATACAGGGAGCGAAATTGACAGATTACATGAGTAGTCTTCATTTTTCAAAAACCAGTCAATATAGAATTTTAAAAGAAAACCCTCAACTTAAACGTTATCTGATAGAAAAAGGCAATGGCTATCCATTCTTAATAAAGCCCAAATCATTCAAGGATTTCGATAAAGAATTCAAAAAAACTAATAATTTTAAGAGAAAATTGAAAAGACTATTGAAAACGGGAACGGTGAAATTTTTAGAATTTGGAAGGAGTTTAAATATTCAAGACAACCATTGCTATTCTATAATAAGAGCTAATTCAGAACTTTCGAAATATATAGTAAGAGAAAGTGATGTGGGTAGTACATATATAATACCCAAAGAATATTTACCAGGATTCGAAAAGGAATTCAAAAACACCAAAGAATACAAAGATATTATAGCTAGGTTAAGCAAAAGGGTAAAACAAAAGCCAAAGCCCGTTCCTGTTTCAATTTTATCAAGAAATATCCCAACTAAATATATCAAGCGTGAAGATGGAAGGTTTATGGTTGGTACCACATATCAATGTCTATCAGAAGGACAATCTGTGATTAAGCTAAAAAAAATTATTTATGATTACGTAAATGATGGGGAGTGGACGGAAATAGGTGAATTATTTTTGGTGGGAGCCCACCATAAGATGCCCGTGAGGGTTTTTGGTGATGTTACTGACATGTCTCCGGTGATCGATTTTTTCTTGAAGAAGGATGTCACAAATATTAAGGAGTGGTGTCTGAAAAACATAAATGGCAACGATTTTTTTGAA
>CAYFVC010000060.1:0-6779 GCA_964346665.1 uncultured archaeon | reverse complement strand
TATACGTCAAACGATAGATATACCTTCGTCTTTCCTGCGCTATATATACACATAAAGAGTTTAAAAACTTCTAGCCCATTCCAAGCAGATCGGATTTCGTGATTATCCCCCTAATTTTTCCCTTTTCCGAAACCAGAACAGCAGGGTGTATGTCCAAAAGAGGGGGGAGTATGTCTATCGTGTCTCCGGAGTCAACAACCGGGAAAGGCTTGTCCAGAATGTCTTTCGCCTCCAAACGATCGAGGTTCTTGTCCATGTTGTGGAGTAAGGTCTCCTCGCTTATCATGCCTATCTGCCTTCCCCTCTCGATAACAGGCAGCTGGGAGAAACCGGATGATTTCATGATGGCTATTATTTTCTTCACGGACGTTTCCGGCTTGACCGACATCACTCTGCTCATAACTTCCGAACACTTCACGATCTTTTCCCTTTTTGAGAGAATAAGGAGTATCTTATTCATCGTGGAAAGCCTCGGATCAACTTTTTCGTTCTCTATCTTCGCTATGTGTGCCTGAGAGATTCCTGCTAGCCTCGCTAGTTCTGTTTGCGAAAGTCCTCTTTCCATTCGTAACTTCCTGATATAGTCTCCTGTTATTATCATATTCCCATCAGTTATAATTTTTGATAATAAAATATATAAACTTATATAAATACCCTTGGTATAAATTATTAAATTAAACTTTCATAAGGTGGTTTTATGAGAAGCGGAAAATTCCTGTTCACGTCCGAAGCGATGACCGAAGGTCATCCGGACAAGGTCTGCGATCAGATTTCCGATGCTGTTCTTGACGCGATAATAAAGAACGATCCACAAGCGAGGGTCGCCTGTGAAACAATGGCTGGAATGGGGTTCGTAATCGTTACAGGAGAGATAACGACCAAGACCTGGGTTGATGTGCAGAAGATCGTAAGAAACGTTTTGAAAGATGTTGGATATACAGAACCCGAGTACGGTTTCGATCATGAATCTGTCGGTGTTCTCACTTCAATACACGAACAGAGTCCTGACATCGCTTTAGGGGTGAACAAGAGGAAGAAGAAAGAACTTGGAGCGGGAGATCAGGGAATGATGTCCGGATACGCCACGAACGAAACCCCTGAACTCATGCCTTTGCCGATCCTGCTCGCCCACAGGCTTGCGAAAAAGTTGGCGTACGTTCGAAAGAAAGGGGTCTTGAAATACCTAAGACCTGACGGGAAAACGCAGGTCACGGTTGAATATGAAAAGGCAAAGCCGAAGAGAATAGAATCGGTGGTCGTGGCGGCGCAACACGATCCTGATGTGAGTTTGGGGAAGCTCAGGAAAGACGTTAGGAAGCACGTTATTCAACCTGTATGCAGGAAGTATCTGGATAAGAAAACGAGATACTACATAAACAACACGGGCAGGTTCGTTCTCGGAGGTCCTGTTGCGGATGCGGGATGCACGGGAAGGAAGATTATAGCGGATACTTATGGAGGTGTAGGAGGACATGGAGGAGGAGCGTTCTCAGGGAAAGATCCGACAAAGGTTGACAGGACAGCAACGTATTACGCCAGATATATCGCGAAAAACATAGTGAAGGCGAAGTTAGCGGACAGGTGTGAGGTTCAGTTATCGTACGTGATAGGTAGTTCGAAACCCCTGTCCTTGTTCATTGACACTTTCAGAACCAACAAGATTGCCCCTGAAAAAATCTACAAACTTGTTCATAAGAACTTCAAATTGGATCCGAAAAGCATGATAAAGGGATTGAACCTTCTGAGACCCATATTCAGAAAAACCGTTTGTTACGGGCATTTCGGAAGGAACGAGCCGGAATTCACTTGGGAAAGAACAGACAAGGCCAAAATTCTTCGAAAGGATGCTTGGTTATAGGAACCTAATAGTATAAATGTATAAATTTTTTCCTTATTTTTTCTCTAGTTCAGAAAACTGTCAAGGTTCCAGAACAAGGGGGAAACAAACTAGAGAGAATTTTTATAGTAATTACGTATAAATAAAGTATGGATTCCGAAACTCTTGAGAAATACAAAAAGGCTGGGGAGATCTCGAAGCAGGTCAAAAAGGAAGTTCTGGAAAGGATAAAGCCTGGGATGAGTATACTTGAACTCGCGGAGTTCATCGAGAAACGCATTCTGGAATTGGGAGGCAAATCGGCCTTTCCTGTCAATATCGGGATAAATGATATTACCGCGCATTACACGCCGAAATTCGATGACACCATGGTTATAAAACCAGGTGATTTGGTCAAGATAGATCAAGGGATACATGTAGACGGCTGGGTTGCAGATATGGCGTATACATATTGTTCTGAAAAGAACGAATTGATAAAGACCGTTGAGAAAGCGCTGGAAGCGGGGATAAAAGTGATAAAACCCGGTGTGAAAATTTTCGAGATAAGCCAAGCTATAAGCGAAATCGTCGAAAGTTCTGGTTTCGGGGTTATAGTGAACCTGACCGGGCACGGCCTGGACCAATACGTGGTACACGGTCCTCCTAGCATCCCGAATGTGAAGAACGATTCCCAACTCGAATTGAAGGATGGGGATGTTGTCGCTCTCGAACCTTTTGTCTGCGAAACGAACGGTTACGTGAAGGAGTCCGAACCAATTGAGATCTTTTCACTCATCCAGCCCAGACCCGTCCGCCTCCCAGAGGCGAGGAAGATCCTTGATCTCGCCTCCAGTGAATACAAAAGTTTGCCTTTCTGTAAGCGCTGGCTCGTGAAAAAGGGATTTTCCCCTTTCAAGGTTTCCTTCGCTCTGAAACAATTGGAAGTCTCGAATGCTGTCAAAGGTTATCCTGTTCTGAGGGAGAAAGAGGGGAGAAAGGTCGCCCAAGCAGAGCATACGGTAATTATTGGGGAAAAGCCAATTATAATAACTTCTACTAGAGTATAGATAATTATATATAGAAACTCAGCTAATATTATTATTAGGTGTCTTGGAATAGCGTAACCTACACCCTGAAATTTCGCTAGACGTCGAAGACGTATGCATAAAAAGGTAATCAGGGGTACTGTTTACTATTACACATCCGTTCGAGAAAATGGTAGGATAAAGACTATTTATCTAGGAAGGACGGAAAAAGAAGCAAGAAAAAAGGAAAAACAGCTGAAAGGTAACGGGAAATTCAATTTCTCGAATATCGTTAATAAAAGATTTTTCGCCTACATTTTTCTCATAATTATCATTGCTGTTGGCTTTTTTTTCTTCAGGGGGGTCATTGTAGGTTACGTAGCCGTGAGTGGCCAGGAAGTTTACTTGCCGGGACAAAACCTCATCGGAGAAATCAACATAACCTTTCTTTCTGAAGAGCTTTACCCGAAAGACTCGAAAGTGGAAGTTTCCATTGGAGAACAGATCGTTCTTATGAACCTTTCAGAATTTCTCTACGAAGCGGGAGGGGAAATAGATTCCGGGTCAGGGGAGTATTATGTTTCTGGTTCTGATTTAGCGGGCGAAGGGGAGGGTTTTGGCATACAGGGTGAAAAAATAATTTATCCTGAAATTAATTTTTCCTACAATCTAACTTGTTTAGGTCTTACTGATAACGAGACCGTTCAGGAATCATTTTTAATGGAGGGGACATGTTCACTCGAAACCCCTCATGTTGAAGAAATACCTGAAAACCTCACGAACTGTAGTGTCTCAATAATATCGGGAAGCGTTTACCTGCGGAACGAAACCGTGAACGAAAGTCTTGTCTTAGCCGGGGTTGAGAATGACTCGGTTATCGTGATAACGGATTACTTTGAAACGATCCAGGGTATCGGAAAGGGTTTTGAAAGCGAACGGGAAAGGTATTTCTCCTTTAGTCTGGAGAAATTAAACCTCACCGCTCCCGAAGAAGAGGGTGAATACACTCTGAATGCCAGAGTGGTTTACAATGAAACAACCCTGAAAGGGAAGGGAAAGAACATAACGGTCTCGCTTCCTCCTGTTGAAGAAATCGCAGAGGAAAACGTAACGGTTCCGGAAGTAAACGACACGGACGGGGACGGGGACCCGGACGAAACGGATTGCGAACCGGAAAACCCAGAAGTGTATCACGGGGCAAAGGAGATATGCGATGACGGTATTGACAACAACTGCGACGGCCTAATCGACAATGATGACCCCGAATGCCTTTGTGAAGACAACGATGTGGACGGGTACAACACGTGCAAAGAACCGATTGATTGCGATGATAACGATCCTGAAGTCAACCCAGGTATGAGCGAGATATGCGATGACGGGAAGGACAACAACTGTGATGGCCTGGTTGATTTGGAAGACCCTGAATGTAAAATAGAATGCGAGGATAATGACGAAGACGGGTATGACACCTGCGAACCTGACATGGACTGCGATGACAACGATCCGAATGTGAACCCGGGAGCGAAGGAAATATGCGGGAACCTGATTGATGAGGACTGCGATTGGTTTGACGAGGCCTGTCTTAACCTGAGCGACATCATAGAATCAAAAAACATAACATACGTAAAGAAGGAGGTTGAGAACGAGATTTCAACAAAAGCCAGTGCAAGGGTTATAATAAAGCTAAAGGACGTTTCAAAGAAATCTGATATTGAAAAAGAGATCACCCCAGGAAGGGAGGTCAAGAACTTCATTTCCGCTGTTGTGGGTGAACAGGAAATGATTAATCTGGTGAACACGTTCACCGAGGATGATATTGAACTCGTGCAGATTGACCATCCCATAAGGCTGGTCATGGATGATGTCGTTAACCAGACCGGCATTCGGAAGGTATGGGATTTGAACGTTACAGGCAAAGAACAGACTGCCTGCGTGATAGACAGCGGTATTGATTACAACCATCCGAATCTTTCGGATAATTACCTGGGGGGTTACGACTTCGTGAACAACGACAACGACCCCATGGATGATTACGGGCATGGAACGTATGTATCAGGGATCGTCACAGGGGCAGCGAAAGATTCGAAGATAATCTCTGTTAAGGTTTTCGGTAACGACGGGATTGGCTACGAATCGGATATTCTGGCAGGAATTGATTACTGTGTTCAAAACAAAAACAACTACAACATCTCCGTTATGTTAATGTCGTTCGGTGGATGGATATACAACACTTCGTGCTACTGCGATTCGAACCTGGTTGCGAACGAATCGAACTTCGCGGTCTCCCAGGGGATCTTCGCAGTAGCCGCCAGGGGGAATGACGGGGAAGCCTATCTGAAGGCTCCTGCATGCGGAACGAACGTAACATCTGTCGGAGCGGTGGACAAGAACGATAATGTCGCGAGTTTCACCAACATCGAGCCATTGCTCGACCTGCTCGCTCCCGGTGTCGAAATTAAATCGACAAAACTCGGGGGAGGGTTCGAAACCAAGAACGGAACATCCGCTTCCGCCGCTGTCGTCGCGGGAGTCGCTTCGCTCATACTTGAAAACGAAAGTCTCGCTCCCCTCGACTTGCAGTACAGGCTGAGGAGCACGGGCTTCGTTATCACCCACAACGGGACAGGATACGCAAGGGTAGATGCGTATTCCGCCCTCATAAACAACGTAACGAACACCCCGAGCAGTCAGGAAGGTCAACAGTGCGAAGGGGTGTGGGAGGAGTACGGATTACTATTACCTATGTGTCCTGTAGGAGGCTGCAGCAATCCCTCTGAGTGTGATTGCTGCCAGGGGATAGGAAAACTATGCACTGGTTACACTTGTGATATTGTGTGTTCAAATGGAGGTGTGAGTTGCAGTTGTAGTATATCACAATGTAGTGCAGAGTGTGAGGATAATGGAGATTGCCCGAACTATTGCGACGGTAACATAAGGCATTACGGCCGTACCTGTGATACTGGTCTATGTGATTGCACACCTGGCTCCACGACTGATTGCGCCACACTTTGTTATCCATCGGGGCCGAGCTGTTACGAGAAAGCCTGTAGCGGCGGCAGTTGTGACAATCAGGGAGCTTCTTGTGGTGTTTATAGGTGCCAAACCGGGTCTGGCTGCACATCAAACTGCGAGAAAGACTGCGGTGCTGAATGCGAAGGGGCGGGTGATTGTACAACAAAATGTTGGAGTGCTTGTGAAAGACACAACTCCTGTGATTCTGGCTGTAATTGTGCAGGTCATACAGATTGTGGTCCGTACACATGCTCGGGAGGGACCGGCTGCACTACAACCTGCGAGAAAAGCTGCGGTGCTGAATGCGAAGGGGCGAGTGATTGTACAACAAAATGTTTTGATGGTTGTGCAAGACACAACTCCTGTGATTCTAACTGTGATTGTGCAGGTCAAACAGATTGTGGTTTGTATACGTGCTCGGGAGGGACTGGCTGCACTACAACATGTTCACAAGCATGCGGGGCAACATGTGATGAGGATGGCGACTGCGCCAGCGATACCTGCACGGGTACATGCGGGACGGGTATAGACAGTTGCCAGTGGAGGGATAATTACTGCAACACCACAGGCGGGAGCCCGTCATGTACATGTAATAACGATGATTATGACTGCGATACGACTTCAGGTAGGTGTACCGGATGCGGCCAGAACTGGGCCGTCGGAGGAGGTGGGGACTGCACAGGGGAAGCAGGCTGTTTAACAAACTGCTGCGGGGATGATAACGGGGAGAATTACGAGAATTGTATCAAAACTTCTGCGGTTTCATGGTCTTGTTTGTCAACGGATGACACCTGCTGTGATGTAGGAACTGATTGTGTTGACCCTGGAGATGATTCGTGTAAAACGCAAGGTTCTGGGTATGATGTTTTCGGAAGTCCTTCCACTGATAACTACGCTCTTTGCAACTCCACAGGAGGTTGGGAGGA
>CAYFVC010000059.1:0-6641 GCA_964346665.1 uncultured archaeon | reverse complement strand
GGGATCAGGTGAAGATGCTTATCGAGATAGCGAGTATAATCGAGGACTTGGTCAGGGAAAAGTTAATTTCGTACTCCACCCTAAGGCCGGAAACCTGCGGGAAGTGTTATCCTGATTTCCCGCAGAAAATGCAATACATCGCGATAAATCTGCTTCGGAGAGACCCTATAGGGGCATATGTCGAGCTCGTAAGGGAAGGGAGAGAACTCGCGATAAAGATCGGGAAGAAAGACCATTGTCACAGGTGTTACAGGCACTACAAGGAAAACATAGTTGATGTTTTGAGGAAGAAACTGGAATTAACGAAAATAATCCAGATCGCAAAACCCCATATTTCCGGATACCACATTGGTTCGAGGGAATTGTATCGGAAGATATTCACACCCAGCGTCCGGCCGAATTTCATGCTGACTCGATATATGATAGCGCCTCCTGAGGGAGGGAAATCAGTGGATCGCTACAAGGTAGGGGACATACAAATCGAAATCTATCGAAGACCCCACTCAGCAAACTATTTTTATCATGTGATTCCACCAGAATTCAACCTCCCGGAGGAGAAATATGCTGTTCTTGACGCAGCGAGGAAGTATATGGCGACACACCGACCGAAGACCGCTGAGTTCGTAAAATCGGAAAAGGTTCGCGAAATCTTCTACAATATAGGAAGGGACATGGTACGTGAGGTTGCAGACAAGATGGGGGTTTACCTTTCCTCTAAAGACCTTGAACAGCTCGCGAACATCCTTACCAGGTATACCGCAGGTCTGGGGGTTCTTGAAATTCTCCTTGCGGATGAGAAAATACAGGATGTATATATAAACTCCCCTATCGAGAGCCAACCAATCCTTGTTTTCCACCAGGATTACCAGGAGTGCGAAACGAACCTCATCCCCACAAGGGAAGACGCGGAATCATGGGCAACACGTTTGCGAATACAGTCAGGAAGACCGCTTGATGAGGCGAACCCTGTTCTGGACACGGACATAGGCGTGCCGAAAGGGAAGGCGAGATTCGCTGTGATAACGAGGGGATTGTCTCCGCTCGGTTTCGGTTTCGCTATCAGAAGGCACAGGGACAAACCATGGACGCTCCCGCTGTTCATAAAGGCTGGAATGATGAACCCTTTATCAACGGGTCTGCTTTCATTCCTTGTTGATGGTTCGGTCTCGATACTCGTGGCTGGCGGAAGGGGAGCGGGTAAAACGAGCATCCTCGGGTCTCTGATGTTGGAATTGCTTCCAAAGGTAAGGATCGTTTCAATAGAGGATACGCTAGAACTACCCACCGAGCAGTTAAGGAACCTTGGCTATAACATAGAATCCCTGAAATCTCGATCGGTAATAACAAGGGTTGAATCCGAGATGCCCGCGGACGAGGCTTTGAGGACGGCACTTCGTCTCGGGGATTCCGCCCTTATCATAGGGGAGATACGTTCGAAGGAGGCGTCCGCCCTCTACGAGGCCATGAGGATAGGGGCGTTGTCGAATGTGGTTGCCGGGACGATTCACGGAGAATCGGCCTACGGAGTGTACGACAGGGTCGTGAACGATCTGGGCGTGCCTCCAACGAGCTTCAAGGCGACCGATATAATCCCGATATGCAAATCCCTGAGGTCCGCGGACGGTCTCCACAGATTCAGAAGGCTTACGGAAATAACGGAGGTTCGGAAACACTGGGAAACGAATCCAATCAAGGAAGGGGGTTTCATTAACCTAATGGAATATTCCGGGAAAGAGGACACGTTAAAACCAACAGACACGTTCGTTAACGGGGAGTCAGAGGTTATAAACAGGATATCTTCCTACGTGAGGGAATGGTCGGGAAACTGGGATGCCGTCTGGGAGAACATAAAACTTCGTGCGAAAATAAAGGAAACCCTCGTTAATCTTTCGGATAAACTTAAAATGCCTGAACTGTTAGAGTCGGATTGGGTGATGCTTTCGAATTCTGAATATCATTTGCTTGTGGAGAGGCTGAGGGAGGAAGTAGGGGCAGCGGAACCGAAAAAGGTTTTTGAGGAATGGGAGAAGTGGTTAAAAGGTAAAATTAAGAAATAGTCTTGAACAAACAAGAAAATGAAATATAAGCGGTTTAAGACAATTAATAAATATGTCCGCGTTCTTTCGCAGGAAAAAGAAGGGGGAACGGCCTGAGGAAGAGATTGGGAGGCGAACGGAACTCTCCTTTCCTTCTGGGATATCAAAACCGTCCATAGGGTCCAGGGAGTTCAGGCTGTTCAAGAAAAAAGAAGAGGTCCCACTAACTTGGTTTGAAAGGCTAGCGAAAATTTCGGGTAAAATATTCTCGGTCAACCCACCTGATGAAAATACGAGAAAGGAGCTCGAAAGCTCCATCACTTTTACGGGCTTGAGAATCACCCCGAAAGATGTTATGTCCCTCCTCGTCATCACTATAATGTTTTTTGTCATACTATCGATACTTCTCGTGGCTGCGGGTTTGATTCCATTCATGGGGATTCTGTTTCTCTCGGCTGCAGGTGTTGGACTGGGTTACTATTTCCTCAAATATCCTGTAAACCTGATGAAATCCTTACGAATACAAGCGTCATCACAGGTTGTTTTGGCGGTTCTGTACATGGTGGTCTCCATGAGGGTCTCGCCTAACCTTGAGCAGGCCCTCAGGTTTTCCGCAGCGAACGTTTCTGGCCCGCTCGCTTGGGATATGAGAAGACTGTTGTGGGATATAGAGATGGGGGGATATTATTCCGCCTCCAATGCGCTCACCGACTACATAGCGAAATGGAAGCCGGAGAATGAAGAATTTGCTGAAGCCTTGAGACTCGTGCGTGATTCGCGAACGCACACCGTGGGAAAAGCAGAAGTCATACTGGACGAGGCTTTGGACGTGATACTGAACGGTACGAAAACGAGGATGAAACACTATGCGCAGGAGTTAAGTCTACCCGTAAGCGTGATACACATGATGGGGATCGTTCTCCCCATCCTAGGGAGCGTGATGGCACCGATGGCTGCGGTTTTCCTCTCTGATGTGGCGAGGCCTGAATACTTCTTCATAGGTTACGATGTTGTCCTTCCATTGTTCATAATCTGGTTCATCAATTCAGTCCTTAAGAAAAGGCCAACGACATTCTCCCAGGTTGATACGTCAAGGCATCCTGACCTCCCCCCAGAGGGGAGTTTCCTGCTGAAATTAGGTAAGAAGAAGGTGGTTGTTCCTGCTTTGCCGTTCTCGCTGATCATAGCGTTTCTTTTCATACTCCCACCTGCATTCTTCTTCTTAGAAAACCCGGAAATCTTTTTCTCAGCAGCTGGGGAACACGATGTTGTCACGCTCATGTTTTCCTTGATGATAACACTTGGAATAGGGTTCGGGATCGCTAGTTACTTCCTCCTCTCGAATTTCCAGAGAATCAGGATACAGAACGATGTTCTCAAGACTGAAAGCGAATTCGAACTCGCTCTTTTTCAGCTCGGAAACAGGATATCGGGCGGAATTCCTCCGGAACTCGCTCTCGAAAAATCTGTTGATGACGTGAAAGATCTGAGCATATCCGGTCTTTTCACGATCGCCCTGCAGAACATAAAGAACTTGGGGATGACCTTCAAGGAAGCGCTTTTCAATGAAAAGTGGGGAGCCGTGAGATACTATCCGAGCAGGATCATAAAGAACATAATGTACATGATTGTTGACATTGCGAAGAAGGGAGTGAAATACGCCGCTGAGGGGATGCTTACTGTTTCGAAATATCTCAGAAACATCCGTGAGACCCAGGAATACATTCGCGAACTTCTCCAAGAATCCGTCTCCTCCATGACTTTCCAAGCGTATCTCTTAACCCCGATGGTCACTGGTCTCATAGTCTCAATGGCTCAGGTCATCATAAAGGTTCTTTCTATACTTGGACAAAGACTACAAAGTCTTAGCGCAGGCGCTGCCCTTCCGATAAATATCACGGGCGGTTTGTTCACGCCCGGAGGTGTTGCCGAGACCGTTTCCCCCGAGATGTTCCAGCTGATAATAGGAATATATCTGATAGAGGTCATCATAATACTCGCGATGTTCCTGACGAAAATTTCTCAGGGAGAGAACAAGGTCTACCAGTGGTATACCGCTGGCAAAATGCTCATCATCGCCTTGTCCATGTATTTTCTTGTTGCAGTGGGAGCTTCCCTGATGTTCGGTGAGCTGATCGCACAAGCAGTTGAGAGCATAACAGCGGGTTAACCAAAGTTAAAAATGAAGGCCGCAGCCGAGAAGCGCAGACGGAAAGCTTCCTTCCGGAAGCAAACAGCATTTTCTCATGCTGTCTGTCATTTGAACTCGGGCTAGGAGCTCCACAAGCTCCTGTGCTAACCACTACACTACCGCGGCCATCACATCTAATTTAGAATTATATGTTTTTAATATTATTTATTTCTCTTCAGGCCTCATAAACGGGAAAAACAGAACATCACGTATGGAGAGCGAATCCGTTAAGAGCATTGTCAAGCGGTCGATCCCTATCCCTATACCTGATGTGGGAGGCATGCCGTATTCGAGCGCTTGTATGAAATCCTCATCAAACCTTTGAGCTTCCTCATCCCCTTTCCTGAACTTCTTTTCCGCTTCCTTCCAGTACGCCTTCAGTTTCTCGGGATCGTTTTCCTCGCAGTACGAAAGTCCTATCTCCCAGCCGTTTATTATCGGCTCGAAGGATTCAGTGAACCTTGGATCCTCTTCGCTGATCTTCGCCAATCCCGCGGCTTCTACAGGGTAATCGTAAACTATCGTGGGTTGGACGATTTTCGGTTGAACGAGTTCCTCGAAAACCGTTATCACAACTTCACCCCAGCTATCGCATTTCGAAAGGTCCACACCGAGTTTTTTCGCAGATTTTTTCGCTTCCTCGAAATCCTTCTTCCCGAAATCAACCTTCGTATGTTTTTTGACCGCATCAATCAGCCTGATCCTCTTCCAAGGGGGTTTAAACTCTATCACCTCCCCTTGGTATACGATCTTTGTTTTCCCCAGGACTTTTTTTACTACGTAACTTACTATCTCCTCGCAAAAATGCATGTTGTCCTTGTAGTTCGCGTAAGCCCACATGGTCTCCATCTGCGTGAACTCCGGATTGTGAAGTCTATCGATCCCTTCGTTTCGGAAGTCAGCGGAGAACTCGAATATCTTCTCGTAACCCCCCACTATCAATCTCTTCAAATAGAGTTCATTCGAGATCCTCATGTACACATTTAGGTCCAAGGCGTGGAGCTTCGACTCAAAAGGTCTCGCTGCCGCTCCTCCATATATGGGCTGGAGGATCGGGGTTTCCACTTCGATAAATCCCCCTTTAATCAGGAACTCCCTCATTGCCTGTACTATCTTCGAACGGGTATCGAAAACCTTCTTTACCTCCGGGTTTATGATCAAATCCACGTACCTTTTCCGATAACGGATTTCCTTGTCCTTCAGGCCGAACCACTCCTTAGGCAAAGGTCGCAGGGATTTCGTGAGCAGTTCGAAATCCTTTACCCATACGCTAAGCTCGCCTCTTTTCGTTCTGAAAACAAAACCATTCGCTCCTATTATATCCCCCACATTGAGCATGCCGTCGAAGAATTCGAATTTTTTACTCCCCGTTGTTTTCATTTCAAGGAAAAGCTGTATCCTTCCGGAGGAATCCTCAAGGTCCGAGAAAATCACGCCACCATGCCTCCTTATCGAACGCAAACGCCCGGAAACGGAAACCTTGAATTTCCTTCGAGCGCTTCCCTTTTTCAATTTTTTGAACTTTTCGATTATCTCACTTATCAAATGGGTTTTTTCATACCTTCTTTTGTAGGGATCTTCCCCTAGCTTTCGAAGTTCATCGAGTTTCATTCTCCTTTCTTCCATTTCTGAAAGCGATTCCTTTTCGCTCACGATTCCACCCATATCCTTTCAAAATAACCCTCAAATTGTTTTGCGAGCGAGGTCGAAACTATTAGCACGTTCGCCTCGTGATTCTTATCGATCGAATGGTAGCTCCAGTTTGTGGAGCCTATAATAACTATCTTTGAGTCTATTATTATAAGTTTTGCATGGGTTGTTATGTCCTTGGAGTCGAATTTTATGTTTACTCCGTTCTCCTTGAGCATACTCAAAACCGGCTTTTCGGTGAGGTATTCGTCCGTTATTATTCGAACGTCAACCCCTATTCTAGCGGCTTCCCCGAGAGCCAATAGCAGGAAGTTCCCGGGGCTTTCGGGGTAATCGGGGTAATATTTCACATCGAACATAAGCATTCGAATCGAAAAATTAGCTGAATTGATGAGATTTCGAACTGTCTGGAAATACTCCCTATCGGTTACCGGAATCGCTTGGTTTTCTCCAACGTTCGCGGGGATTTCCGCAGGAGAGAGGAAAGAACCGATAACGACCCCCAGTAAAAAAATCAGGATCAAAACAGTGATTTTAGTGAGGGAACTCATTAAAATAATATAAATATCAGTATTAAAATAGCTACGAAATTTATTAATTGTAAGACAATACTTATATATTAAGTTTTAGAAAGAGGGTCTCGATGGAAGGGGAGATTTTGAAACTGAATTTGTTGTTAGGAATAATTTTAATTTTTGTTTTCTCTACATTTTTGTTCTTTCCTGGATCAGCCGTCACGAGTATCGGGGGTAACTTCACCGTCA
>CAYFVC010000058.1:0-2190 GCA_964346665.1 uncultured archaeon | reverse complement strand
CGAAAGATCCGTTCCGGAAACCCTGGAATGGGAGGACAGGTCGAAATCCGTCCTGTAGTTGCAGGCCACTAGCTCTAACCACCCCACGCTCGTCTTCACCTCGAAATCCCATGTTTCCTTTGAGTAGAAGGCCTTAGCCTTGTCCTCAAGTTCCCGGAAACGGAAATCCTTGGGGTCAAGACCGGCTTTCTCGAAAAACTCCTGCATTACCGCTAGATAGTAGGCTATAAGTTTCCCTGATATTATCTTTTTATTAACCGCGTTTTCCAGAGTGAAGGGTTCTGTTTTCTCCTTGCCGAGAAGTTTAAGCCGGAGTTTCTTGTTTTTATATTTATCGAATTCGGGAATGTTGTTGATCTTTCTGGGGTTTAAAAAAACCTCGGTTTCAAGTTGCGTGAACTCACGGGTTCGGATGAGTCCCTGCCTTGGAGAGATCTCGTTTCTGAAAGCACGACCGACTTGGGAAATTGCAAGAGGTAGGGAAACCCGGGAGGTTTTGTAGATTTTCTGAAAAGCGGTGAATATGTTCTGGCACGTTTCCGGCCGGAGGTAGGCGTTTAATTCTTTGGATAAAGGCCCGACAGAAGTACCTATCATCATGTTGAACTTTTTCACCTTAGCCAGCGAGCCCTTGCACTCAGGACATTTGATTTCGAATTTCCTTATCAACTTGTCGAACTCGGAAACACCCAGAGCTTCGGGGATCGTTTTTTTCGTCTTCCCCTCTATCAGCTTGTCCGCCCTGAATGTCTTGTGGCATTTCCTGCATTGTATTAAAGGATCGACGAAACCTTTCAGGTGCCCGGAAGCCTCAAAATTCCTTTTAGGGAGGATCAAGCAGCCTTCGATTTCAAGGGAATCCGTCTTTCTAACGAGCTCTTTCCTCCACAGGTCAGTGATCTTCCTCCTCAACACCGCTCCCAAATGACCGAAGTCCCAGAACCCCGAGGGAGGCGAGTGGATCTCGGCCGAAGGGAAGAACAGACCCCTTTGGTCTGCGAGTTCCTGTATGCGTGAAAATTTGTCCATTTAATATCACATATAAATTTATTGTAATCGCTTTAATAAGATAGTATGTCTCCGGATATTAGGAAAAAAGGTCTCAAGGTTGATTTACACATACATTCGGATTTTTCGATGGACGGGAATATGTCCCCGGGGGAAATCATAGATATCGCCAAAAAAATCGGTCTAGATGCAATAGCCGTGACAGATCACAACAACATAGAAGGAGGAAAAGAAACTGAAAAACTCGCGAAGGGTCTGATCGTTTTCGTTGGTTCTGAAATCAAAACGGAGAGAGGCGAAATCATAGGATTGAATCTTAAAAAAGACGTTCCTCCAGATCTCCCGCTCGTACAGACCTGCAAGCTTATCAAGGAGCAGGGAGGTTTTGTTCTGGTTCCTCACCCCTTCGACAGGATGAGGAGAGGCGTGGGGAAGGGTATAGAAAAAATAGTCAGGTATATAGATGCGATAGAAGTTTTCAACGCCAGGACCCTGCTTGACAGGTTCAACAAAAATGCCTTGAAATTCGCTGAGGAGCATAAGCTTCCGAAAGTTGCCGGTTCGGATGCGCATTTCGGGACAGAACTCGGTTCTGCCTACACGCTGGTTTACTCAGAGAGGGGAAAGGAGGGAATATTGGAAGCGGTTAAAGGGGGGAAAACCAAAATATTCGGGGGGAAAACAGGAGTGCTTCCGCACTGGAAAACTTTTGTGACTAAAATGGAGAGGAGGTTTTAACTTTTCAGCGACCCTGTTATGTTTTCGAATCCTTCCTTTATTCCCTCTTCTATATCTTCAAGTGTTTCGTATTTCTTAAGTTCGTCCGTTAGGTTGTCTATCGGTTCGGTTATGGTTCCCGGGATATCCTCCATTAAATCTTCTGCATACGTGTCAATCGTGTTCGCAATCTCTTTATTCGCTTGACCGACAACTGGTACCGTGAGTATCGTGACCGAGGTGATGACCACGGGGAGCAGGAGGTATTCGATCACTATCATGTTATTGATCTTGTGAAACTCTATATCCATCTGTTTGAATAACAGAAGCACGAACAGTGGTATGGTTATGAGGAGTATCATGCTTAGGGGGAAACCGTATTGGACGAATGATACTATGTAGGAAAAAACGCCGACCGCTCCCAGACCTATGAACAGCTTTTTATTGCCCTTTATCGTCCCGCCC
>CAYFVC010000057.1:0-8531 GCA_964346665.1 uncultured archaeon | reverse complement strand
CCCTCCACGCAGACGAACTTCGTTTTCCCGTCCACGGTGACCCTGCAGCAGCCGCACATCCCGGTCCCGTCAACCATTATGGGGTTCAAACTCACGATGGTTTTTATTCCGTGGGGTTTCGTGATGGCACAGATAACCTTCATCATAATTAAAGGGCCTACAGCAATCACAATGTCTATTTTCTTTCCCTCTTCTATTATCATATTCAGAACATCGCTTACGAAGCCCTTATGCCCGTAAGAGCCGTCATCCGTTGTTACATGTAATTCATCACTAACGCTTTTTATTGCCTGCTCGAAAATCAGAAAATCCTTGCTCCTTGCCCCTATTATGGATATAACCTTGTTCCCTGCTTTTTTCATTTCCCTCGCCATCGGGTACATGGGAGCAATGCCAACACCTCCTCCTATGCAAACAACGGTTCCGAATTTCTTTATCTCCGTTGGATTTCCTAGCGGGCCTACAAAGTTCGTTATTTTATCTCCTTTCTTAAGCTTGGAGAGATCCTTTGTGGTCTTTCCCACCACCTTGTAAGCTATTATGATAGTTCCCCTTTCACGTTCAAAATCAAGAACGCTCATGGGTATTTTCTCCCCCTTTTCCCCGATTCTAAGCATGACGAAATTCCCAGGTTTAATATGTTTTGAAACCTTTGGGGCGAGTATCTCCATAAGGAAAGTGTCCTTTGCCAGTTTTTCATTTCTGACTATCTCGTACATTTTTACCAACCTAGAAAGGTATATTATTTAATAGAGAGACTTAAATAAAAAAACTCTAATTTCTATTATTGGGATGAGTGTTTGTCTTCATCGCATAGGGCGTAATGCGAGGCGATGAAGAACTTGGGAAAGGAATGCTATTTTAAGTTACAAACCGGCTGTCCATCCTCCATCAATTACCAGTGCATGACCGGTCATGTAGTCCGAAGCTTTGGAAGCAAGATAGACCACTACCCCAACCAATTCTTCTGGTTTCCCGTATCTTCCTAATGGCACTCTTGTCTTTATCATCTGGAGAAAGTTCTTGTCCCCGAGGAAATCCTTTGTCATTGCTGTTGCGAAAACGCCAGGGCAGATAGCATTAACCTGAATGTTGTATTTTCCCCACTCCACGGCTGAGGTTTTTGTCATCAGAATTACTCCTGCCTTGCTCGCGTTATAAGCAGCAGCTTGAGCATAAGCAAATTTGCCTGCAACACTTGCTATGTTAATTATTTTTCCAGATTTTTGCTTTATCATCTGTTTACCAACCTCCTGAGCGCATAGAAACTGTCCTTTCAGATTAACGGCAATAACCTTATCCCAGTCCTCTTCTTTCATCGTTTCTGCTGATGCCATTCTAAAGATACCTGCATTATTCACCAGGATATCAATTCTGCCAAATTTCTTTACAGACTGCCGAACCATTGCCTCAACATCCGATTTTTTACTGACATCAACCTTTATCCCCATTGTTTCCCTGCCTAATTTCTTTATCTCGTTAACAGTTTCTGACGTGTCCAAAATGTCCGTGACAACTACATTTGCCCCTGCTTCAGCCAGGCCTATGGCCATTGCCTTTCCTAAACCCCTAGAGGCACCAGTTACTATAGCAATCTTATTCGTTAAATCAAACATTTTATTCATTTTTAATTCACCCCCTTATAGATAGATAACCAAAGCTCATTTTTATATTTTTCATTATTCCCCTAACCTATATCAATCTGCGCCCTCTGTAGACGTCCGGAATAGTCTATGAACACGCTCTTTATCTCTGTGAACTCCTTGATCGCTTCCGTCCCCGCTTCTCTCCCTCCGTTTCCGGTCCCTTTCACCCCGCCGAAAGGCAAATGAACTTCCGCCCCTATTGTCGGGGCGTTTATGTAAACGATCCCCGATTCCGCTAGCCTCATCGCCTTCAAAGCTTTGTTTATATCCTTAGTGTATATGGACCATGACAACCCGTAGTTCACTGAATTCGCTATCTTCACGGCATCATCGAAATCCTTCGCCTTCATTATGCAAACAACAGGCCCGAATATCTCTTCTTGGGCGATTGTCATACCCGGTTTCACGTTCGCGAAAACCGTGGGGGAGACGAAGAATCCTTTCTTGTGTCCTTTGCCTGTAAGTCTTCGTCCTCCGATCAGTAACTTCGCTCCTTCCTTTTTACCGTTGTCTATGTAACCCAGAATTTTCGTCATTTGCCTCGCGTTTATTATCGGTCCTGTCAAAACACCTTTCTTCAACCCGTTCCCGACCTTGATTTTCTTAACTCTTTTCAGAAACTTCTCTGTGAACTTCCTAAGGATTGGTTTTTCCACTATAATACGCGATGTGGCTGTACACCTCTGACCTGCTGTCCCGAATGCCCCCCATATCGCACCGTCAACCGCGAGATCGAGATTCGCATCTTTCAGAAC
This sequence comes from uncultured archaeon, assembly GCA_964346665.1. GTDB lineage: Archaea > Aenigmatarchaeota > Aenigmatarchaeia > QMZP01 > QMZT01 > JAZGEG01. Next base: position 6,130 of record CAYFVC010000057.1, on the reverse strand, counting down.
GATTTCCGGGTTCTTACCCCCCATTTCAAGTTCCACCGAATTCAGCTTGTTCGCTCCCTCCACGTAGATGTGTGTTCCAACATCGGTCGATCCTGTGAAAGACAAATGATCTATCCCCTTATGCCTAGCTATCGCCTCGCCTGCTGAAGAACCTGAGCCCGTCACGAGGTTCAAAACCCCCTTCGGGATTCCAGCTTCCTCAAATATTTTCACGAGTTCTATCCCTAAAGCTGGGGCATCGCTTGAAGGCTTGAAAACGATCGTGTTACCCGCAACCAGAGCAGGAGGAATCTTCCAGGCAGGGATTGCTATGGGGAAGTTCCATGGGGTGATCATTCCTATAACCCCTATCGGCTCTCGGATGAACATCGCGAACTTGTCAGGAAGCTCGGACGTTGTGGTTTCCCCGAGCAATCTTCTACCCTCACCAGCGACGTACTTTGTGATATCAATTGCTTCCTGAACCTCGCCTCTTCCCTCCTCTAAGTTTTTCCCGTTCTCCATGGTGAGCAATTTCGCCAGCTTCTCCTTCCTCTCCTCAAACAAGCGTGCCGCTCGAAATAAGATTTCCCCTTTCACAGGAGGGGGAAGGAATTTCCATTTTTTGAAAGCAGACCTAGCGGACTTCACAGCAAGTTCAACATCTTTCGCATTCCCCGCCTGGCATTTACACACGACTTCGCCTGTTGCCGGGTTTATGTTGTTGAAGGTTTTCCGAGAATAAGATCTCATCCATCTTCCGTTTATATAATTAAGATAGGTTTTTACCATACACATCACCCCATATTTCGAGAGACGTTCGCTAGCAAACGTCAATCGCTAGTAATATTTATAAAATAAGTTAATACAATAAAAAGTTAGTTAATTGCAATCGATGACCTGAAGAATAAATCCAAGTCATCAATCGAAACGTGGGCCGGTAGATCAGCGGTAATTTCGAACGAAGCAGATTTCATCTGCTTCAATCGTTAAAGATCGCCACCTTGGCATGGTGGAGGCCTCGGGTTCAAATGACCAACAGCATGTGAAAATGCTGTGTGCTTCAAAAGAAGCTTTCCGTCTGTGTGTCCCGACCGGTCCATTAGAATTTCATTTCTTTTTTTCGAGTTTTTCGATCTTCTTCTCTAGTCCTGCCACCTTCAAATTGTGCCCTCTGGACATCTTTAATTTCCTTGCTTCATCGAGCTCCTTCCTCAGACCATCGATTTCTTTTTCAAGCCCTAACTTTTCTTTGCTGATTTCCTTTATCTTCAAATCGGCTTCCTTTCTCTCCATTGTAACTGATTTCATTACAGACATGTGGTATTTCATGATTGCCCCTATAAGACCAGAACTTGAAAGAAAGAATACTCCAATAACAACATTCAAGACATTTAAGATGGAATACGAAGTGAAAAAAGATGCTATGAAGGAAAACATCACCATGGCGAAAAGGGAATAAGTGACGATCACGAAAAGGGAAGCCAAACCATACATCCACTTCCATGAACCTTTCCTAGATTTGAATGTCCAGAACATGCGCGAACTTATGTAAAAAGCATACCCCAAGACTACCAGGCTTCCCATCATGATGACTGTATCGATCATCTACTTAATATTTGGCTTGGCTGCTATTAAAATATAACTTACCTGAAAATTATATACCGTTAAACAGTCTTGTGCTGAGGTATTTCTCCCCCCTGTCCGGGAAAATCACCACTATCGTTCCGGACTTGATCTTCTTTGCGATCTCGACAGCAGCATACATCGCGGCTCCGCTGCTCATTCCCACGAAAATCCCTTCTTCCTTCACGATCCGTCTTGCCCATTCGAACGCGATCTCACTATCAACCATTACGGTCTCGTCGATCTCTGAAGGGTCATAAATTGCAGGAACGATTGCTTCTTTCATGTTCTTCAGACCCTGTATGTAGTGTCCCTTGTGCGGGTGCGCGCACACGATCTTTATGTCCCTTTTCTTTTCCTTCAGGTTTTTACCTACGCCCATGATGGTTCCGGAGGTTCCTATGGCTGAGACGAAAAAGTCTATGTCGCCTCCCGTATCTCTCCATATCTCTTCGGCCGTAGTCTTGTAGTGTGCGATCTTGTTGTATTCGTTCGAGAACTGGTCAGGCATGAAATATTTCTCGGGATATTTACTAACGAGGTCCCTGGACTTCCTTATGGCACCGTCTGTTCCGTATTTCGCTTCTGTCAAGGTAACTTTTGCCCCGAATGCTTCTATCATTTTCCTTCTTTCCACAGATACTGCACTGCTCATTACGATTTCCACAGGATAGCCCTTGACCGCCCCTATCATGGCTAGACCTATGCCCGTATTGCCTGATGTAGGTTCTATTATTGTCTTCCCTAACTTGAGCTTTCCTTCCTCTTCCGCCTGCTCGATCATTTTCAGGGCGATCCTGTCTTTTATGCTTCCTGTTGGGTTCGTTCCTTCAACCTTTGCATAAATCTTAACGTTCTTTTTCGGGTTGAGCCTGTTTATTTTCACCAAGGGCGTGTTTCCGATTGTTTCCAAAATGTTTTCATATATCATCTTAAAATCTCCTTAACAAACGAGAATTCGGTCAGGAAAAGCCAATGATTCTCTTATTCACAACAGCAGCAAGAACTAGCCTTTTTCCTCTTCGCTGTCCTCTTGGCTTTCTTCTTTGGCATGATATTTATTGATAGGGTTAGATTTAAATACGTTTCAAGAACTGAAAAACCCCATAATCTGTTCTACAAAAGAATTTATCATTTCGAGGATGATTTCGAAAATATTTTTTTCTCTAAACTCAATCGTGTCTGAAACCTTGTAGGGTTTACCCGCGATGTCTGAGCATTCGATAGTCATGGGGTATTCTCCAGGGGACAGGGAAAATTCGACCTCTTTCTCTCCGAATATTTCGCTTACTTTCTCCTCTGTTTGGCCAATCTTTATTGTCACGTTCTTTATTTTAGAATTCCTCACATCGAGCTTTAGAATCGCTTTCCCTTCATTGTAATCCGTGTCATAATAAATCACGGGCTCTTTGTAAACCTCGATCAGCCTTGTTTCCGAGAGGTTTATGTTAGCTCCGAAAACTCCGATCTTTATGGTTTTCGTCCCAGGGGTTCTGAAGGAAACGGGAAGGGAAACGTAATATTTGTTTTTCAGAAGGAAATTCGCGAAGTTGTCCTCTCCATCAACGTTGATGTTTAAGTGAACGCTTTCATCGGATTTCCCTTTGTTCACAATGTATGCGGAGATGTTTTTCTCCTCCCCGATTTTGAGGTATTCCGGAGCGACGAAATCCTCGACATCGATTGAAATCTCACTCTTCACTTCGTATTCCAGCGTTACGACCTCGCCTTCAGAAGTGTAGACAACAACAGAGTTTACCCCTGTTTTTCCAGGGATGAATTTGAATGAGTAAATGAAATCACCCGAATCCACCAGGTATTTTTTATGTTCGCTATCCGCTATTATCCCGACCCAGGCATTCCTACTCAAATCCTCCACACTTATGTAAACGGTCTGTTCCTCCCCGAGTTCCAAAACCTCTGAAGAGAGACTAGCTGAGAGTTTTCTTCCCTCTCTTTCGCTGTGCTTCGTGTTCACCGTCGCTCTTATCGTTTTCAAGGCGAGTGATCTCGAATTCAGAGTTAGCGGGCATGTGAAGATAAAGTTTTTCGGGAGGTCGGAGTTTATCTTTATCTTCCAGTATAGCTGCTCTTTCTCTCCTGGTCTAAATATAACCTTCTTTTCCTTCTCTTCAACACTCAGAACATCGTATTCACCTGTGCAGGGTTGGAGAATTATTCTACCCACTTTGAATTCATCTGGAACTATGGATAGCGTAACCACTCCTTCGTCCCCTTTCCTGAAGTTTTCGCTTGAGATTGCTAGCTCGTAATCTTCCTCCTTTTCAACCTGGGAATAGGAAAGAGTTGATAGGTCTATTTCATCCTCAACCCATTCCATACTTTTCAAATTGAATCCGGAAACCTCCATGTTGTTTTTAACGTAGTTGTCCACGTGGTCCCCGAACCTTATGTGTGTAGCATCCATGTACCCTATCTCCAGCCATAACGGATCAACAGGAACCCATTTGCCCAGGTATACTTCCGCATAAGCATGCCTTTCCCATCCGAATTCACCGTAAGCGTAGCCCGACACGTATTTCGTAGGGATTCCTAACGAACGCGCTAAAGCGATGAACAATGTTGTGTATTCCGCACACACCCCGACCCTGTTATTCAGGATCGTTATGGCGTCAACGTTGCGGTCTGAATACGAAAGGTCATAATTCATGTGGTCGTGAACCCAGATCGCGAGTTTCGCAACCCTCTCGAAATCATCTTTCGAATTTTCAGTTATTTCCTCTGCGAGCTCCCTGAACCTAGGATCAGAGGATTGTATGTGTTCGGAGGGATGGAGATAGATTTCGAATTCATCCGGTATCACATAGGAACTTGGAAGGGAAAGCAAATGGTTCGCGCGCGACTTCACAATTCCGGAAAAGTTGTAGGAAAACAGATTCCCGGGGTTTTCCTGTTCTACAACCCCTATCTCTGTCCCCAGCTTATCCTTAACCTTTTTGATTTTGAGATCCACATCCTGCCTTCCGTCATCCTGGGGGATACTGATATTTATCGTGATTTTCGTTGGGTTTCCGTCTATACTCACGAGACCATACTGAATGATTTCAACGGTTAGCTCGCCAACACCTGCGGGATTTTTGAGAACCTCATCCTCTATACCTATAGCTTCCGCACATGGGGAAAATAAAATGCATAAGATTACGAAAAGGAATAGACCCTCTAGTTCCCGAATCATTTCTTACCCCTTTTGCTTACCCATATCTCCTCGAAAACCTTTTCCTGCCTCGTTTTGACCTTTTTCTCGTGTTCCAGGTGGACGAGCGGGACGAAGTTGCTGACTACCTCCTCCCTATCCCACTTGCCAACTAGCTTTGAAAATTCGACTTCACGTTTTCTTATTCTTGCTAAAAGCGAGTTTATCTTTTCATAAAGAGTTCGTATTCTCTCGTTTATGTTATCTCCTGTGATGTCTATGTCCTTCCTAAGTTTGTCCTTCCTTTTCACCTTCCTTTCGTGCGAGTTCAGAACCTTTTTTAGAGCTTTAACCAGTTCGGTTACCACGACTCCCCTCACAGGCTCTCTTCTCGGAGGGATGTTTATAGGGCTTATCTCGAAGGGTTCGCCTTCATCCTCGATTTCCAGAGTTTCCTGTATTTCCTGCTCTGTTTCGCCCGTGACCTGCTCTTTGAACGCTCGCAAGTAATCGGATTTCATTTTAAGGAGAACTGCAGCGACCATTATGTACTTCGCTGGTATCCGGAAATCGAGATCTTCAAGGGCATGCAAATATTTGATAAAACCATTCGCTAGTTTCGAGATATCGAGATCCCAGGGGTTCAACCCCTCCCAAGCGATGATCTCGTAAATGATCTGTTCCCATGAGTATTCTGATGTTATGAAATCGAGAATTTTCTTTTCATCAAGCATTGCTACCTGTTTATTATTATTATGGATACAAGTTTATTAAGGTTGAAGTTTGGAAAGGATTTGATGTAACTAATTTAAATCACAAAGTCAAATTTTCAAATTCGATTCGAAAGGTTTGGATTATGGTTGGGGTTACTAAAGAACGAGTGCTTGAAGTTCTGAAAAACGTGATTGATCCGGAAATAGGGATAAACATAGTGGATCTCGGTTTTATTTACGGGGTGGACATCAAAGGGAAGAAAATAAACATAAAGATGACGCTCACGAACCCTGGCTGTCCCATGCATTCGATGTTCGTCCATGAAGTTGAGAGCGCTTTGAAGGCGGCGTTTGACAACGTGGAAGTTCGAGTGGAACTCGTTTTCGATCCTCCGTGGACCCCTGAGAAGATGAGCAAGGATGCAAGGGAAAAGCTTGGCATTAAGTAAGAAAGCCGAAAAGATAATTCTTGACAGGGTAAAGGATAGACTTGTTGATATTGTCCTTAGAGCGGACAATTTAGAAAGCTCTGCTAAAACTGCGAAGGAAAAATTCAATTATTTTTATGAGAATCTCGTCTCTTCCTCCTTGGATCTGGGCGTTAAAGAAGGGAAGGCGTTAGACCTCGGGACGCAGTTCGGTCTCTGCGCGATAGATC
>CAYFVC010000056.1:0-5568 GCA_964346665.1 uncultured archaeon | reverse complement strand
TCAACACAATCGAAAGTTGTATAGTCAGGATTCTTTATGATCCTTACCTCATCTATAGGGTCGCTACCAGCTCCATTACATATTTCAACATCGTATTCAACCAGCGTACTTGCAGGAGACCACTCTGGATCAAGATTACCACTTGGATCATGAGCAGCAAAAACCCCCGTATTTAGAGCCAACCCAACAACAAAGGCGGCCAGAACAAAAGCTAATAGCGAATATTTCGCAAAGCCTACAAGACCCTTATGCATATACAGCACCTCCACCTTAACCATATAGATATTTTTAGCAATGGCAAATTTATGCCATTTGTTTTTGTTTTAGGGTAAAGATTTATATAGGTTTCGGCAGTTGACGGAAATCTTTATAAAACTAGATTGTTCCAAGAACCTGATTTTCGGGAGACCTTGGTTAAAATACGGATTAAAATAGGTTTTTACTGAGAAATGAGAAAAAGTTTCGAGAATTTATAAGGAATGATTGTTCTGTGTTCTTGGTTTTCTTGAGTTTTTCCCGTTCAGGGTTATGAGCCTTTCGAGTTCCTCCAAGTTGAACTTCCTTCTTATACGGACGAATATCTTGTTCAGGTTTTCCCTGTTTTCCGCGTTCAGGCCCCAGACCGAGCGGAGGAGTTTCGACCCCTTCTTCCGGAATTCCCTGACCTCGACAAGATCGTAATCGTGGAGGATATCCAAGTGGTACAGAACCGTGCGGTGTGAGATCCCGAGATTCGAGGCGATCTTCTCGGCCTGCATTTCGTTTTTCGGGGATTTTTTAAGAAGGTAGAGTATGCATAATCGGTTGAAATTCGAGCACACCATGCTTGTCGTAAGATTAAGCTCGATTGAATCAACATTTACTATCTCTCTCTCGTCACCGTTCATGATCTTCCTCTAAGATATAGACTGACGACTTGGGTCGTCTTTCGAACGTTAAAGGCTGACAACTTGGATTTACAGTTTAGGTTGTCTTTCGAACGTTAAAGGCTGACAACCTGGATTTACAGTTTAAGTTGTCTTTCCTATGTTAACACTTCGAAGTGATTATAATTGTTTATTTAAATGCAGGTAAGTTTTTTATACCTTTTGGTAGAGAAAATGTCTGGTCTATATTATTATTTATAATATTGTAATACAACATGAATTAATATGAGGCTGAAAAAACTCCCGAGTCAAAGGGAAAGGAAGCGTTATGTTTTCTTCAGGGTTCATACTAGCGGGAGCTTGGGATATCCGGAGGTCAAGAACGCTGTAATGAATTCCCTTCTCAACTGGATGGGGAGCGAGAAATTCGCTAGGGGGAAGCCCTGGGTCATAAAGAATTTGTGGAAGGCTAATAAGGGAGTAATTCAATGCTCGCACAAGTACGTGGATGACGTGAAGGTGGGTTTAGCACTCATCCATCAGATAGGGGATTCGAGAGTGATTTTCCAGACAACGAGGGTTTCCGGTACGATAAAATCCGGGAAGAAAAAGTTAAATTCTTAAATATTGAATGTTTCCTAAATGGTATTATGGACAAAAAAGAGCTTATCAAGAAAATTCTGGAGCTGAAGAAAAAGAAAAATGCCGTGATCCTCGCGCACAACTACCAGAGACCTGAAATTTATGAGGTAGCGGATTTCATAGGGGATTCGTTCGGACTGAGCATGCAAGCGAAGGCTACGAATGCGGAGGTAATCGTTTTCTGCGGGGTGGACTTCATGACTGAGGCTGCGAAGATCCTGAACCCGGACAAGCGTGTGTTACACCCTGATTCCGGAGCGAAGTGTCCGATGACGGCGATGGTGGATATAGAAAGGCTCAGGATGCTGAAAAGGGACAAGCCTGGGGCGAAGGTAGTTTGCTATATTAACACTACTGCGGAGACCAAGGCGGAGAGCGATATCATTTGCACGTCAACTAATGTTTTGAAAATTGTGGAATCGCTGGAGGGTGAAATAATTTTCATCCCTGATTACAACCTTGGTAAATGGGTGGAGGAAAGGACCAGGAAAAATCTAATTCTGTGGCCCGGGTTTTGTATCGTGCATGACAGGGTTTTGAAAAAGGATGTGGAGCGAATGAAAAAAGAACATCAGGGATCTGAGGTTATTTCTCATCCTGAATCCCCTCTGGATGTCCTTAGGGTCTCGGATTTCGTGACTGGGACAGGAGGGATGATTAAATACGCTAAATCCTCGAATGTCAAGGAGTTCATCGTGGTCACGGAGGAGGGAATGTGCAATAGGCTGCGAAGGGAAGTCCCTGGGAAGAAGTTTTATCCGTGCGCGGGTATCTGTGAGAACATGAAGAAGATCACGCTCGAAAAGGTTTACAAATCGCTCAAGGATGAGAATTATGAAGTCAAAGTTCCAAAAGAAATCGCAGAACGAGCGAGGAAAGCGTTGGAAAAGATGTTGGAATTTAAGTGAATCTCTTTAAATTTATGCCTCTAGGGATTTCTGGTAATGAGGTTTCATAAGATTCTTCAGAAACAACTGAATGGATTGAACTAATGATATCTGCTATCATTCCACCTGTTTCTTTTTCGCCAATCCCGACTTCTTTCTTTAAAAATTCCTTTAAATATCCTCTCCTATCTTCTTCTGAAATAACCTTGTTTGCAAAACTGCAGAAAGTAGGGAATTCTCCCTTTCCAATCAAATTGTTAAGTTTTCCAAAGTAAGTACCTGCGGCTTCTTTGATTTCATTAGTAAGATACAGCTCTGTCTTCTCGTTATATTTTATCAGTGACATAATACCACTTATTAGTAGTTTATATATGGTAAGATTTATAAACATTAACAAAGGCATTTAAACCCAGAAATACAAATTACCCTAATGATAAAGTCTGATTTTCTTGTTATTGGATCGGGGATCGCTGGTCTTAATTTCGCTCTGCAGGCAAGTAAGTTTGGAAGGGTTTGCCTGATCACGAAAAAGGACCTTATAGAATCGAACACGAATTTCGCGCAGGGTGGTATTGCTGCGGTCCTCTCGCGAATGGACAGTTTTGATCTCCATTTGAAGGACACGCTCAGGGCAGGGGACGGGCTTTGTGATAAGGAGGCGGTCAGGATAATGGTGGAGAACGCTCCTAGGGAGATTGAAAGGCTAGTTTCGTTCGGTACGAAGTTCGACAGGAAAGGGGAGGATTTTGAGCTGGGAAAGGAAGGAGGTCATTCGAGTAAGAGGATCGTTCACAAGGGAGACAAGACCGGGATGGAAGTTGAAAGATCGCTAGTAAGTAGTGTGAGGAAGGACAGGAACATTAGGGTATTCGAAAAGCACATGGCATTCGATCTCATAATCGATAACGGGAGGTGCATAGGGGCGAGGGTTTTTGACAAGGGGAGAAAGAAAATGAAAGATTTCTTCGCCAAGGCCGTGGTGCTAGCGACAGGGGGGTTGGGTGAAATATTCGAGAATACCTCGAACTCCAGAATAGCGACAGGGGATGGGATAGCAATGGGTTTCCGGGCGGGATGTGAGGTTAAGGATCTGGAATTCGTCCAGTTCCATCCAACCGCTTTCAAGAGGGGAGGGAAACCCTTCTTCGTGATCTCCGAGGCTGTCAGGGGGGAAGGAGGAATACTAAGGAATTCGAAAGGGAAGAGGTTCGTGAACGAGCTAGGGAACAGGTATGTGGTTGCAAGAGCGATACTGAAGGAGAGGGAGAAGGGTAAGGTTTATATGGACATAACTCACAAGGATTCGGAATTCCTGAAAAAGAGGTTCCCGAAAATCTACAGAACTTGTTTGGAACACGGAATCGACATCACGAAGGATAAAATTCCGGTGGAACCCGCTGTGCACTACGCGTGCGGAGGGTTGAAAACGGATACGTTCGGGAGAACGAATATTGAGGGGCTTTTCGTATTCGGGGAGCTTGCATGCACGCAGGTTCACGGAGCGAACAGGCTCGCTTCCAATTCTTTGCTAGAATCCCTCGTCTTTTCCTCAAGGGCGCTCCTGGCGGCGAGAAAATACGTAAAGGGTAAAAGGATCTTGAAGAAAAAAACCGGGAAACTCAGGGTTTCCTCGGCCAAGCCTTATACCATAAGGAGAAGTCTCCGAAAACTTATGTGGAGGAATGCGGGGATGATAAGGGATTCGAAAGGTCTGGAAAGGGTTTTGGAAAGGGTAGAGAGAATGGAAGCGGAGTTCAGGAGGATAGAAAGCAAGGGGATAAACCCACAGATTATAGAATTAGGTAACATGATTCTGGTCTCGAAATTGATCGCGAGGTTCGCTCTTGAAAGGAGGGAATCGAGAGGTGTTCACTTCAGGGAGGATTATCCGAGAAAATCGAAAGGTTGGGAGAAGCACATCATTCTTCAAAAGCATAATTTTCGAAATTAGGCATCTCTTTTATCCCTCTTTTATCCATGAGTATTACATCAGCGTTGTATTTACCTGTTTTCATGAGTTCCTCGGCTATTACTGAAAGTGCCTCCGGGGTGTTTTTTATCCCTTCCTTTTCGATTCTTTTTTTAGCTCTTTTCTCGTATCTTTTTGTAAACCGTCTTTTAAAACTCGTTTTGCATGAAAGGAAACTCAAAATTGCACTTATAGGAGGAGGGGCTTTTTTTCTTTGATAAATTATTTTTTCGATATTCTTGGTTTCAGGGTTATAACGAGTTGCACAGTGAATAGGTCTCTCCCTGTAATTTGTTTGGAGGTCCAAAAGCGAAAGGTCCTTTGAGGTTGGGAGAGTTAGTGAATCTTCTGGGCAGGTGCTATCAGTATAGATAGCAAATAAATTTTTAGTCTCTAAATCTATTTCCTCTTTCTTCTTTTCTGAAAATAAGGTCACTTGAACGTTGCTGTCTTTGCACTTAACTACAACTGCATGTTGCTCTTTGTTTTCATACCTCTGTTTTTCAATCAAATTTTTACTAATAGAAAGGTAAATGTTATCAGAAAAGAAGTTTTTCCAGAACTTTCCATTTGGATTAAGCTCTTTGGTATCTATTATATAGTCTACCATTCCATAACTATTCTGTTAATAAATATAAAGCTTATAGTTTGGCGGTATATATTGATTTTTTCATGGAAAAGATAAAATTAGATTAATTTCAGGCAAAAAGTATATAAATTAATCACGTTATAAATGGTTATTATGCCGAGGCAGAAATTTCCGGAAGCGGAAGGGAGGATCTTCCATCGCGTTTTCATTTGCATGAAGTGCGGGGCTAGGATGCGCGCGGACCTGATCAAGGTCAGGGCAGGGAAGATCAAGTGCAGGAAGTGCAAAAGGAAACAGCTCAGGCCCATAAAGAAGGAACACAAGGTTTAATTCTTCAAAGTTTTTAAATTCTTCACTATAAAGGTTATATTATGCTCGAATTGTTAGGGATGGTGAGACCTTTAAACGGGGTAATGGGGATAATAGGTGTTTTTGTCGGGGGGTTAATCGCGGTTAGTGCCAACTTGGGAAGTCTTTACACGTTCCCTTTCTTATTTGGAATAGCGGCGGTTTTTCTGATAACAGGAGCGGGGAACGTGTTCAATGACTATGTTGATGTCGAGGCGGACAGGGTTAACAAGCCGGGGAGCCCCATACCCTCCGGGAAGGTTTCAA
>CAYFVC010000055.1:0-8133 GCA_964346665.1 uncultured archaeon | reverse complement strand
CCTCCTGCAGTTTTATCCTTAATCTGTACAGCCCGGGCCTGAACGCTCTCCCCTTCGAAAGCTCTATTTCAAATTCGCCTCCATCCAGTTGGAGGATTTTCGCTTTTATGTCAATTAGCTTTTGGTCAGGACCGTAGACAAACGAAGTTAAACTTTCCGGTCCTGTAAACTCTTCTATAATCTTCTCCTGCTCGGAGAATATCTTTTTGGAAAGGAATTTGAATCTCGGTTTCTCGTTCATCCCGAAACTACTCTTTTCAGGTAAGAATTCGGTTATCCTTTCTATGAACAGCCTAAGGAATGTCTCATTTGTTTCTGTTATGTTGGTTGTTATGTTCTCGATTGTCACGTTCAACTCTTTTCCTATAAACGACCTGTTCTCTGTTATTTCAGTTATGTTCAGTTCTTCTTCCAAAAATGATCTCTCAGTCTCGTTTATAACGGTTTCGTTCTCGACAAAGGTCATGTTTTCAATTATTTGTGTTATGTTCAATTCCTCCTCCAAGAACGACCTATTGAGGGTTTCATCAGTTATGTTCTCGCCCTCTACAAATGTTCTGTTCTCTGTTACTTCTGAAATAAATTCTTCCTTCGTGATGTTCGATTCAACGAAATCCCTGCAAATGTCCCAGACGTATTTGCCAGGGATGACCGATAAGTTCGTTTCGGTTATGTTCGTGATGTTCTCTGCCTGATATTCGAGGAATGTCCTGTTGCACTCGGTTTCAACGAAGGATTCTATCTCGAAATCCCGAACGTATTTCGTATCGTTTGATTCGAGCCTTGCCGAGTAGTTTCCTGTGATGAAACCTATTATGCGTAACTCGTATTCCCCTTCTTGGTTTGTTTGGAAGGAAACGTTATCCTTCGGGGAGATGGATTTGTTTTCCGGGTTTATCAGGTTCAGGGTGAAATTCGTTAATGGCGGTCCTTTTATTTCGAGGATTATCAGCTTTTCCGGGTAATCCTTGATAACGGATATCTCAAATTTCGAAACGTTATCGTTAAGATTCGCGGTTGTTGTCGTGATAAAGAGCAGAGTGGCTGTGAAGAAAAGGAACAGCAAGAACATGAAACCTATATTGTTCAAACCGCAGGAAGATTTCAAGTTGTCCAGTTTCGTCCATTTCTTTTCGTTCCTGCTCTTTGGGTAATGGAGTTTCGCCTTTCCCACTTCCCGGACTATGATTTTTCGGGTTGCATCCAAGATGGCGAGATATTTAGAAGCAGTCATCCTGTTTATTTTGAGGGCGTTAGCGACATCCTCTATGGTCAGACCGTAGTCATGTTTGGAAAGAAGCTTGAGTATTTTTTCCTTCGTTCCTTCCCCACCCATCAAGAACCCCATTTAATTTATTGGTTCTTGTTGTATATATTAGTGATTATTATTAATAATTATTATTAAATAAATTTACGAAACTGTATTTATGATGATTGTGATAACGGATTTTCAGGAGATGAGCTAGAACTAAAATAATTTAAAGACAACTCGTAAATTCGTATAATATAAAGATGGAAATTAATTAGTGCGGAAGGCCCGCATATTGAATTTTTAAGGGGGATGAGAAAATGAGGAAGGTTTTGGGCACATGTTTCGCGATGGTTCCGATCGTGGTTTTGTTGTTTTCGCAGATGGTTCCTGTTGGGGCTGCAAGATCTGGGTTGTTCGACAACGGTTTTTTTGTCTACCCGGATTATAGTAACGGTGATACGGAGACTATCTATTTAGGAGATAGCAGGACTTTTAATTATGTTTGCCATTGCGGTGACCAACCCGGGAATTCCCTTTGCGACGGTTACATAAGGTTGCAGGTTGATATGGGTAACGGGTTTGTTAACGAGAATTCCGATGTCTGTAATGTTGGTGAGATGGAAACGTGTTACGCCAGCTATACGAATACCTTCGGCACGCTAGGCGTTTACAAGTTCAGGGTTTTCTGCGATGAAAAATCTGGAACCGATTACACCCAGCCTTCAAGCGAATACGTGGTCTTGACGGTTGAAGACACTTGTGTTGATGGCGAGACGAGGCCTTGCCCCCTGCAGAAAGGTGTTTGCGAGGGAGCGATTCAAACCTGTTCAGGAGGTTCATGGTTGGCATGCGGTTACGGTCCTTCCTACGGGGATGAGGGAATATTTGGCTGTGACGGGCTTGATAACAACTGTAACGGAGCGGTGGATGAAATTGATGGTGATGGTGATGGTTCCAGTCCCTGCGGTGGTATGGGGGTTGTTAACGAGCTGTTGATCAGCGGTTTGAACAACGACCCTGGTAACATAAATGTTTTTGCATACAACCCGAGCACATCAAGCTATGAATCCGTCTGGTCGACGGACACACCCGAAATAACCAGTAGCAGCAGGGCTGGTGGTGAGATCGGGGATCTCACGCATGACGGTGTGAATGATTTTGTCATTAACAGGTATGATGGTAGCAACTATCTGTTAGAGGTGTGGACTTATGATACGACATCCGAAGGATGGGTAAGGGTGTGGTATGCAAACAGGGCTGCATATATCGGGGATATTGGTGATTTTGACAATGACGGCTACGAGGAACTGATGTTCTCCGATCCTGCTACTGATACCATTGAGATATGGGGAAACGATGTGGTAGGTGCCACGAGTTTAAGCCAGGAGGCTGTGGTCAAATACTGTGATATGGTTCTGTACCATGACGCTGCGAGCGATCTGAACGGGAATGGCGTTCCTGAGTTAATTTTACAGTGCTCCGGAGCAGATGATATTGAGATTTATGAATGGAACGGTGTGAATTACGGACATATCGCGAGTGTGGCTCCGCCTCTCTCTTACAACGGAGAAACAGGTATGCTCAAGGATGACATGGAGTGCAATGGGGATGTTAACAGGGATGGTGTTAACGATTGCATTTTCTGCGGTAACAGCGGGACTTCGCATGTGCTTACTTACAGGAATGGCAGCTACTTTATTGCTTATAATGCTCCTGGAACTCAGCAACCTAGCGGTTATAGTTTCACCCAGACCTGCAGTATTGGTGATATTAATAATGATGGCTATGATGACTGGTTTGATTCCAGTGAAGGGGGTGGTCTGCGTGTCTTCTCTTACAAGAACGGTTATTACCAGATGATATGGGACTATCCCGACCACGGCAAAAATCCTCCGCTTGGTGTTAGTTTTTTAGGGGATTCTGATAATGATGTGAAAGGAGAATTCCTGGTCGGATACACTCCTGATTACAGGGTTGAGCTATGGGAGAGCGATTTCGTGGGGGCGACCAGCTTTTCGAACACATTCACCTGGAGCCCTTCGATTTACAGCGCCAACATTATAATTGGAAACCTGAATCCCTACAACGATGACACCGGGGTGGACTGCAACGATAACGACAATTCAATAAATCCAGGGGCTGTTGATGTATGCGGTGACGGCGTTGACCAGAATTGTGACGGAGAAGATACGATCTGCAACTGCGCTGACAGCGATTTAGATGGTTACGATGGGTATGATCCTGCCTACTGCCCGATCGGGAACGACTGCGATGACAATGACTACTTAGTGAACCCGGGGACGGAAGAGGTTTGCGCAGACGGGATTGACAACAACTGTGATGGAGCGGTGGATGAAGGATGCGGTCCTGTCTGCGGTGACTGGTACTGCGAAGGGAGGTCTCTAGGAGAGAACTGCTTCACGTGTCCTTCTGACTGTCCGTCAGGGGCAAGAGGTGTCTGCTGCGGGGATAACAAATGCGACACGAGGAAGGGAGAGACAGCGAGCTTCTGTCCTGTTGACTGCTCCTAATTCTTTCTTTTTTCTTTTTATTAAATAAGGGAAAGGGGATTTTATTTTTACTCTGTTAGTTCCGGGTCCCATTCCGGTCCTTGCAACCACATGTGGAGTAGGCCTGCCTGCGGAATTGCGAAGAGTGCTTTACCATGGATATAACGAACAGGCATCCAGTAGTGAGTGCATGACTCAAAATATGGTCCCTCGTATATTTTGTCAGGTTCTATAAAAACTTCTTCGGGGTCCCATACTACAACTAATACGTCATCTACGGCCAAGCTGACTATCTTAAGATTTTCTTCGGTCATACATCTGTCTCCAATATCCCTAAAGTGCGTTGAATTGTGTTTATAGATTCTGTGTGCGATGTTACTTTTTTCAGTCAATTTAATGAGGACAACATCCCCTGTATTGTAGTTTTCTGAAGGGCCCACGATCAACAGGTCACCACTCTCTAATCCGTACCTAAAGGGAATATTTTCCGGTTCGATGCTCATATTCTTCCAGAATGTTTCAAAAAAGGACTGATCCGAATGTTTCATACTGTTAGAAGTGATCACAAATGAATCGATACCGATAACCGGAAAGATGTAAGGGAGCAGGAAGTACAGGACTACTATAAAAGAAAGGATTAAGACTACCCGTGCCAATTTTATGAAAGTATAGATTTTCACAATACTATTTGGACCTTTTGCTTAAAATTATTTGTATCTGAATTTCGATAAAACATTCTCGAAATCTTCAAGTGGGATAATTCCCCTTATTCTCAGACCGTTTATGAAGAATGTGGGTGTCCCCGAAACTTCCAGTTCTTGGCCGTAGGCATAGTCCTTCTCGATATCCGAACGATGTAGATGTTGGTCTAAACAATTCGAAAAGGCATTTTCATTGAGTTCGAGCTCACCAGCGTACTTAACGAAAGCTGTATTGCCTTCCTGGTTCCACTCTTTTTTTCTATCAAGAATGATATCAATGTAAGACCAGAATTTTCCTTGGTCGTTCGCACAGAGTGAAGCTTCTGAAGCATCCCGTGTTCCTTCTTTGAGAGGGAATTGTTTGTAGACAAGCTTAACCTTTCCTTCGTCTATATATTTTGATTTCAATTGAGGGTAGATTTCGTCAAAGAATTGCTTCGTGTAACCGCATTGGTAATCACCGAACACCACGATAGTGACAGGGGCATCGCTTCGACCGAGAATTGGATCACTATCTGAAATTCGGACATAATTAGCTGATCCTGGCCTCCCCGCAAACATAAAAAATAAAATGATAACTAATGCCAGCAAGCCATACAATATCTTGAATTCCAATTTCATTAAATCACCCATAACACTGTCGGTGCTATCAGGTACACGATGATGGCAATGAGCAATGAGATAAATAATGCCAAATATCGTGTCCTCCTATTGTATTTTTTTGTCATCCAATATGCCACGCTCGGGAACAACAAAAACCAAAGAGGCAGCAACGCTCCCCTTCTGACAAGCACATCAAAATAGTAAATTGCCTGAAGACCATATACGTAGGAAGGGAAGACCGAGCGGGTGTTCAACAGACCTATTACAAAGATGATAACGGACGACATGATTAGAATTTTAAGGAAATCATCGATCGTAACAAATGATGAGAGGAAGTTTCTGATTCCCCGTGTGGTTAGTTTGTGGTGCCTCTTCTTAAAATGAGCGTATGTTTCCAGCATGAGGGCAATGACCAAGAATAATGCCAAGGTATACACGACCACTAACACTGGATTGAAAAGCGGCGGTGATTGAAGTTCTTTGGTAATAGGTTCGGTGAAATTGCCTAACTTTTTGGCAAGTCTCCAGTCGTCCTTGTTGTAAACCATAACCCCTCCCTCGGTGACTCCCACATATAGGTAACTGTCATCGACTTCCAGTTCTCTTGGCAAGTTTTCTAAAAACAATACGGGTTCAACGGGCTCTCCTTCAATTGTCCATATCCTCACGCTCTTGTCAAAAAAACTGGCTGAATAGATGTATTGCTCATCGGTGGCAAGCCCTTTAACATTACCAGGGGTGGCCCGTATCTCCCTGATCAGCGAATCTGTTGTCAGATCCCATATCCTTATCTTTCCGTTAGTGTGGCCTGTGTAAACTTTGTTACCATACATAACCATTTCCCAGATAGCATAGCCCTCTTCTTTTACGGCTTGCCAATCAGTATGCGTTGTCAGGTTCTTGACGAAAGCAAGCGTCTGCTTATCCCATACCCTGACTGACCCGTCAAGTGAGGCGGAGTAAAGGTAGCGATCGTCTAACGCAAACGAGGTTACATAAAGCTTGTGGTCCTCAATTAATTTGACAAGGGACCAGTCGTTCATGTTCCAGACGCGGATGTCATGGTTAAGCGAACCTGTGTATAAAAACTGCGAATAGTTATCTACAGCGAGTGCGGTTATAGGCGAGTCAGGTGACGCGTTAATTTCTCTCGATATACGACCCACTGAGTCAAACACGAACAATTCGCCATCACCAGAACCGACATAAAGGTTGGTCCCGTCTGTCTCGAACGATTCCAGCGAAACATTTGTCAAAAATCTTTTGACAAGAGAGCCTGAAGATTTGTCCCATATTTCGAGCGCCCCGTCATGATGAGCGACATAAAGGAGATTTCCCTCTGACTTCACGGAAATTGGAAATCCCAAAACAGGGAGTGGAATAAGAATGAAAAACACTGCCAAAAATAAAAGGAACAGGCCGAAATTTTTTATCATAGGTTTTTATAATCTTGGGTATATTTAAAATTTTTCCGTTTTATTAAATAGCGTTAAATATGGTTAAATACCTAAATAATTACTAGATATCATAAAATATATTTTTCAACACCAAAATTTATTTAAAGTAGTAATTTAAGTCCGTTTCATGAAGGGGAAAATCGGGTTTTTGGTAATAGCGAGTGTGTTGTTTGCTTTGGGGTGTATAGCTTCGGTGACGAATGAAGCAGTTGCGGTGGAAAAGGCATCGGCATGTCCAGGAGTCCAGACTATATGTGTTATATCACCAGCAAGAGGACAATCAAAACAGCCAGTTGAAAATTCACCTGTGGATTTTTGTAACGCTGGGACTAGCCCACCACCGGAAGTGTGCGACGATTGCTGTACGTGGTGCGCAAACAAGAACCCAGACAGAATAGTCGGACAGTGCGATTGCAGTGATTATAGTAATTACGAGCTTTGCCCGTGATTATACTAATTACGAGATTTGCTAGAAACAGGCAGGTAAAAATAAACATTCACCCCTTTCTTTTTTCTTTTTATTACGCGGCGAGGGTAGACAAAAATGTCTAAAAGTTATACAGTAGTAGAAAATATCGAAGGATAAACCACTAAAGTATTTATATATTTACCATTCAATATTCAGATTATTATGCCGAAGGAAAAAATCGAGGTTATGGTTGAAGGTGGGAAAGCGACAGCCGCCCCGCCGCTAGGACCTGCGTTGGGACCGCTAGGCGTTCCCATACAGGATATTATAGACGAGATAAACAGGAAGACGAAGGATCTTGAGGGGATGAAAGTCCCGGTTACGGTGATAGTTGACACCGCAACCAAGGAGTTCGAGATAAAGGTTGGTTCTCCTCCTGCAGGAGCCCTGATCAAAAGGGAACTGAAAATTGAGAAGGGTTCGAGCGAAACCGGGAAGGTGAGAGCAGGGGATCTCACGGAGGAGCAGGTTAAAAAGATCGCCTCTGCGAAATTCGGATCTAGCGAGAAACGTTATGTTAACCAGGTGAGAGGAACCGCCCGAAGTATGGGGATAACGATTGGTGAAGGTTCCCTTAGCGAAGAGGAAATGAAAGCTGTGGAGGAATCACACAGGAAGGCAGCCGAGGAGGCCGCGGCTGCTGAAGCGGCTGCTGCCGCTGCGGCGGAGGGTGAAGCAAAACCAGCAGAAGGGGAGGAAGCGAAAGAAGCACCTACAGAGGAAGAAGCGAAAGAGGGTGAAAAGCCAGAAGAGGAGAAGGAAGAGGCCAAAGAGGAGAAACCCGAAGGGAAGAAAGAGGAGAAAAAGGAATAAGCCTATTTTAATCTTTAATTTCTGTTTTTTCTGCGAGATCTTTCTTTACCAAAAGTTCTGCGTTTGGTTCGGGGATCGTTGTTATATCCCCTTTCCTGAAAGGACCGTAATTCTTCATATTTATACCCACGAATCTAGAAACATCCTCAAGGACCGTTATCAAAAAGAGTTTTTCTTGTTCCTTTTCGAATCCTTCCTCCCTCTCGTTTTCGAAGGACTTTATGCACTCCACGACCTTTTCGAAAAATTTCTTCTCCTCGGGCGTGAGATTCTCGGGTAAAACCCCTGAATCTATGAAGCCGTGCGCGGAATTTAAGATTTTCCTCTC
>CAYFVC010000054.1:0-3074 GCA_964346665.1 uncultured archaeon | reverse complement strand
CCCTGTCCACTCAGCTGACAGGGGTTTTCTCGATAATTATAGGTCTTGGCATAGACTTCGGGATACACATAATACACAGGTTCGAGGAGGAAATAAAGAAACACAGAATTGACGAAGCGGTATACAGTTCGGTGAAAAACATAGGGAAGGGAATAACACTTACTTCCCTCACTACAATAATAGGTTTCCTTGCCCTTCTTGCAGCTACCCTCCCCTTTCTAAGGGATTTTGCCATAGCACTTTCCTTTGGAGTGTTCTATTCACTGATCGCTGCTATAGGGGTTATACCGCCAGTTCTAATTCTAATTGAAAGGAGAAAACAGACGAAAATGAAATCTAGAAAAAGGTAAAGTTTTTAAGTAAAATCTGGAGAGTAATAAGTGGGGTGAATTTGTGCGCAAATTAATCAGTATTGGGGGAAAAAAACCCGGCCTCCCTCCCGGAACTCTAATTCATGTGGGGAAAAAGAAAGTAGAAAAAGCTAAGATCACGATAATCGACTACGATGAGAAGAGAATTGAGGAAAAGGAAGCGAAAAGTATCGAGGAATGCTTTCCATTCAAGAAAACACCCACTGTGACATGGATCAACATAGACGGTTTGCACGAGACGGAAATTATAGAAAAGATAGGGAAACATTTCGACCTCCACCCGCTTATTCTGGAGGATATCGTAAACACTGAACAGCGTCCTAAGATTGAGGATTTCGGGGATTACATATTCCTCATTTTTAAAATGCTAAGCTATGATGATGAAAACAACGAAGTGATAACGGAGCAGATAAGTTTAATTTTGGGAAAGAATTTCGTTATATCTTTCCAAGAGAAGGGAGGGGATGTTTTCAATCCCGTGAGAGAAAGACTCAGGAAAGGTAGAAAAATCAGGGAAAGGGGCTCAGATTATCTCGCATACGCTCTGATGGACTCTCTTGTTGATCATTATTTCATAATATTGGAGAAACTCGGGGAAAAGATAGAGGGTTTGGAAGAAGTCCTTATTTCCGATCCCAAACCCGAGACTTTACATAAGATACATAGACTGAAAAGAGAGATGATTTTCCTTCGAAAGTCGGTGTGGCCTTTGAGAGAAGTTATAAGTTCGCTCGAAAGAGGGGAGTCAAGCTTAATTAAGAAGAGCACAAAAATATATCTGAGGGATGTTTACGACCATACCATACAGGTGATCGACACCGTGGAAACGTTCAGGGACATGGTCTCGGGAATGCTCGACACGTATCTTTCGAGTGTGAGCAATAGAATGAACGAGGTAATGAAGGTTTTGACCATCATCGCAACCATATTCATCCCCCTGACATTCATAGCGGGGATTTACGGGATGAACTTCCAGTATATGCCTGAGCTCGGGATCCCTTGGGCTTATCCTGCGGTATGGGTTGTTATTGTGGTAATCGCTCTATTCATGTTCGCTTACTTCAGGAGGAAAAGATGGCTTTAGAGGAAACGATTTCCTGGCTGAATTCGGTGGGGTGGACGCCCGTCTACGTTTTGCTAGTCCTTATATTCACCCCGATTGTGGCTAAGATAATCGATATGTTCATGGTGAGGTCTTACGAGCAGCTTGCAAAAAAGCACAGGAGGCCGTTCGATCAGACACGCGCGAAAATGGTTAGAAATCTCATAAGGGCATTGATTTTTGTAATGGGATTCCTCCTCCTGCTATCTCTGATACCCGAATTGAGAAACCTATCGCTAGCATTGTTTGCAGGGGCGGGTTTCGCGGGGATAGTCATAGGATTGGCGGCGCAGAACGCATTCTCCAACATAATTTCGGGGATATTCCTTTCAATATTCCAGCCCTTCAGGCTTGGTGAAAGGGTCAAGATAGGGGAGGAGTACGGAACTATTGAAGACATCACGCTTAGGCATACCGTCCTGAAAACCTGGGATAACCGAAGGCTTGTAATACCGAATGCACAGATAAACGAAGCCTCCATTGTAAATTACTCCATGAATGATGAAAAGATTTTGATGAACTTTGAGATGGGGATAAGTTATGATTCGGATATAGATCTCGCTCTAAAGATAATGATTGAGGAAGCGCAAAAACATCCTGACTTGCTAGACGTTCAAGAACATGCAGATTTCCTGGACCAAAAGGACGTGGTGAAGGTAAGGGTTATCGGGACAGGGGATTTCTCAGTTAACTTACGTTTGTATGCCTGGACGAAGGACCAGCCTTCAGCAATGAAGATGAAGTTCGATCTCATAGAGAGCATAAAGAAGAGGTTCGATAAAGAGGGTGTTGAAATACCGTTCCCTTACAGGACAATTGTTTACAAGAGGGATCTCGAAAAGAAAGCTAAGAAAAGTAAAAAATAAACATATCTATTACTTCTTGTGCTGTATCATAACCCTTTTCGGATATGGTATTTCGATTCCGTTTTTGTCAAACGCAATCTTTATCTCCTTCATGAGTTTAACCTTCTTGTCAAGGAAGTTCTTGTTCTCTACCCAAGCCCTCACTTCCAAATCAACCGAAAAGTCACCGAATCCTTTCACAACTACATTTGGTTTTGGGTCATCCAAGAAATCCTCATCCTTTTCTACAATGCCAAGAATTATTTTCGTTGCTTTTTCGAGATCCGCTTCGTATGCGATCCCTATAGGAACGTCTACCCTTCTTGTTGGTTCTCGTGAGTAGTTTATTACCACAGTATTCGCTGTCTTTGCATTTGGTATTGTCATGATTTTGTTGTCGAAACCCTTTATTACAGTGTTCCTCAAATGTATATCCATTACTTTCCCTACCTTCCCGTCGATTTCGACGACATCTCCTATGTTAAACATCCTGTCCGAGTAAAGGAAAATCCCGGAAATGAAATTTGAAAGCGTATCTTTTGCGGCGAAGCCGATCGCTATCCCTGCGATGCCTGCCCCTGCCAGAGCGGTTACTATCGCTCCCTGCAATCCAAGGATTTCGAGTATTACGAGAAAAGCGGCGATCCATACCCCGTACTTTATCGTCCTCTCCACGAGCTTGTGCGTCTGCTCGGACCACTCGACCGCCTCCACCATCTTATCGAACTTCCTAATAAGCGGGGAGAAGAGTTTGAT
>CAYFVC010000053.1:0-11689 GCA_964346665.1 uncultured archaeon | reverse complement strand
TACTTCACGAACACCTCGTACACCTCTTCTTCCTTACGAGCCATTATTCTCGCATATTCCTCCGCCAATGGATGGAACGTTTTCGGTTTTAGCACCACGCCTCCGATATCGAATACTATCGCTCTTGTCATTCTTCCACTTGCGTTATTTTCATTTTCCCGAGATCTATCAAAACGATCTTCCCGCTTCCGGGGTTCACGCACACGGTTTTGCCTATTTTCTGCTTGATCACCCCTGAAACCTCGGTAGATTCATGTATATGCCCGTGCAAACAAAGCAAGGGCTGCTCTTTCTCTATGAAGTTTCGAATTGCCTCGCTCCCCTTGTGCTCCCTGTTTGAAAGCATATCCAACCTCGTCCCGTGGGGTGGCGCATGAAATACGTAGATCGTTTTTTTCGAATCTATTTTTTTCGAAAGGTTATCGAGATCTTTCGCCATCTCCTCTTCTGTCTTCTCCCAGTCTTTTAGCAGGAAGGGTGTGGGGTTGACAAAAGGATAGCCTGCTATTTCGAAACCCTTCATCTTGTAAAACCTGTTGTGAAGGATTCGAATGATTTTTTCCCTCCCCGCCTTTTTGAGTATGCGGAAATTGGAGGCAAAATCATCGTTCCCCATCATGATGAAAACCGGTTTTTTGAAGTTTTTTCTGAATTCCCTCAACCTGGGGATAAGGTAGAAGTCAAGGAAGAATTTTTGCCCATTCGGGCTCACCCCTGACGTGATGTCCCCTCCGAAAACGAGGAAATCGATATCTTTAGCTCTACCCAACTCGAACATCTTCTCGTATATCGAGTGCGTGCCATGCACGTCAGTTACGTAAAGGAATTTCGTCATATGGACTGGCCGGGAACTTCAGACGGAAGCAGGTTTCACCTGCTTCTTTCGTATTTGAACCCGGAGCCTCTGCCGTGCGAGGGCAGCGATCTACCATTGATCTACCAGCCCGTAACGTTAATGATTTTTAGATTTTATTTAAATTGGGTATATAAAATTTAATAATGAAAAAACCGATTTTTCTCGTTCACGAACATCACGCTTCGCATCTCCACTGGGATCTTCGTTTGGAAATGGACGGTGTTCTGAAATCGTGGGCTATCCCTAAAGAACCGCCGACCGAACCGAAGGTCAAACGTCTCGCGATTCAAGTGGAAGACCATGACCTTGAATACGCAAACTTCGAGGGAGTGATTCCGAAGGGTTTGTACGGAGCGGGCGAGGTGAAAATCTGGGATAAAGGGACGTACGAAATTTTGGAAAGAACTGGGGACAAGATCGTTATTAATCTCCAAGGGAAAAAGCTTAAAGGCGAATACGCCCTGATCAGGTTCAAGAAAGCCGGCGAAAAGGAATGGTTGTTTTTCAAGAAGAGGTGATCATATGTCTTTGTTGAAACTCGCAAAAGAGAAAGATATCGTAAAACCATTCGGCCACACGGACGTCCTCCTTCTTTACGGAATAGTCGGGGAAAAGCTAAGGAAGTTCCTGAAAGGGAAGGAACTCGCCTCCAAGGTCTGGTTACCGAAAGGGAACATAAGTTATTTCCTGAACAGGGGATCGAAAAAGCCGCCATTGTTCATTGAAGATTTAGTTGAAGCGATAACTCCCGAATTCCTTGAATTGAGGAGTGGACATCACCTCAAAGAAGTGGAGAAGGATATCACGGAAAAGCAGAAGCTCGTTTGGTCTTATTTCCCTCCCCGAAAGCTAATGGATTTCTTCTACGCTACGAATTCCGAGGGGGCAGGGAAACCGATAGACCGCATATTCTTCGATATAGACAGGGGGAAAGAGGTTTCTCTGGAAAATTCGCGGAAGGTAGCAAAACTCCTCTGCGAGATCATAAAAGAGGATAAAGAACTTGAGAAACTCAAAGGGAAAACCGATCCCTTCGTTTCTTGGACAGGGAATTCTTTCCACGTGTACATCATTCTCAGCGAAAAGAAACCGAATTCTTTCTACGATAAATACTTCATGTATTCCAAGAACAAGCCTCTCGCTAGCTTTACGGGCAGGTGGGCTGAACACATAAAAAACGAGCTTAAAATAAACGTGATGGGCGGGCATGAAAAGCTTTCGAAAGTCCTCAGCATCGACCCCTCCCAAACGCCTTCAGGTAAACTCGCTCGCTCGCCCTTGGGATCGCTCCACATGAAAGATGCGAAAACGATTGATGGGATTTCGATCCCTGTTACGGAGAAGATGCTGGCGGATTCGAATTTGCCGAACAAATTAAAGGAAACAAGACCAAAATACGTTATTGACAATTTGGATAAACTCGCAGGGAGACTACCGAAGAGATAGACGCAGGTGAAACCTGCGTCACAACATATGTTGGAAAGTCGTGTGTCCATGATCGATATATATACTTTTGTTGAAGCGGTATGGCTGATGTTTCCAGCTTATGGGGCGAACGGTTTGTGCATGCTGGCCAAAGGCAAGCGAAAGATAGATGGTGGACGAACCTTTAGAAACAAACCGATATTCGGATCGGGAAAGACCTGGGAAGGTTTGATCCTCGGGGTTGTTATCGCTGCACTGATCGCTACGTTTCAGATGTTCATGTTCCCCTTCCTTCCATGGGATTTGTCCCCAATCCCACTCGACATAATTCCCATGTCTCCATTTCTGGGATTCGTGATCGGCCTAGGAGCGATGGTTGGGGATCTCGGAGGGTCGTTCATTAAGAGAAGGTTAGGAATCGAAAGGGGCAAGCCAGCCCCGCTCCTTGACCAGCTCGACTTCATAATCGGTATGTTCGTTTTTCTGGCTTTCGTCATTTCAATAAAATGGGAATGGGTTGTTATCCTTCTCATCTTAACGCCTGTTGTTCACTTGATCGCGAACGGGATCGCGTATTTACTAAGGATAAAGAAAGTGCCTTATTAATTAAAATGATATAAAATAATATTGATTAAAATGGAAGGGAAATTCATCGTCTTTGAGGGGATTGACAAATCAGGGAAGGAAACGCAGGCAAAAATGCTTTACGATTATCTCCACGCAAAAGGTATCCCAGTCATATACACGGAAGAGCCGAGCCCGAAGAATCCAGTAGGACGGTTGATAAAGAAGTGGTTGGTGGGGCAAGCAACGATCACGTCAGGAGAAGCGATCACACTCCTCTACACCGCGGATCGCCAGGAACACCTGAAGAAAACGATCGTCCCCGCCCTCAACGTGGGAAAGAACGTGATTTGCGATAGGTATTTCTATTCAACGATCGCTTACGAATCAACGATATTCGGGGTTGATAAGGAATGGATAAAATCCCTCCACAAGGACGTCCGGAAGCCGGACGTCGTGATATTCATAGACATCGATCCGGAGATTTCGTTAAAAAGGGAACGCCCGCTTCCTAACGATCGGCTCGAAAAGGTCGAGCTTCTGAAGAAAGTCAGGGAATCCTACAAGGAAATGGTAAACGAGGAGAAATTCTTCGTGGTGAACGGCGATCGATCGAAGGAAGAAGTCTTCAACGACGTCAAGCTGGTCATAAGCAGGATTTTCGGGGTTTAGATTCTTTCGATTAACGGCTCGGATTTTAATTCCGGCAAATGTTTATTTTCTTCAATCACTTCCTCAAACAAAACCCATTGAACGTCGTAGTCGCTCTTTTGTTTGTATTCGCTCTCCATTTGGTATTCGGATTCCATTTTGTAGTCGGAAAGCGAGACTGTCTCCTCTTCCTTCTTTTTGTATCTGTCTTCTCCCACGGTTTCTTCAGAAACCGCGGCTTTTTTGATTTCGGTTTGCCATGCCTCGTACGTGGAGGGAACCTCTGATTCTTTCAATGTCGAGGTAGCAAACCTCCAAAGCTCGTTCCCTTTCAAATCTATAGCGTATATGTGGCAGTCCAAGGAGGAAAAGTATATCTTCCTGTTCCATACAGTAGGAAAATGGTAGTTAAATTTCCCTGTACGGAATCTCCATATTTCCTTTCCTGTTTTTGCATCAAGGGCGTAAAAGAACCCATCTCCATTACAGAACAGGAACATCCCCTCATATCCAATACCACAGTCCATAGCTTCTCCACACCTGAACCTCCAGATTTCCTTACCATCGAGCGTGAGGCAATACATTATTCCATCCCTCGTTCCATGGTAAAGCAAACCATCATGATAAACAGGCGCGCTCGAGTTCCCGTATTTTCCTGTACGGAATCTCCATATTTCCTTTCCTGTTTCAAAATCCAAGCAGTAGATGTGGTTATCGAAAGAAGCACAGTAAACTTTCCCCTCCTTTACGAAAACCGGGTTTAAATGCCATACTTCAGCGCCTGTCTTGAATCGCCAGATTTCTTTTCCTGTCTCCGCGTCAAGGCAGTAGTAGTTCTCGTCAAAGGACCCGAAAACCATTTTGCCTTCGGCTACCGTGGGGGAGGAAGCTATCTTATCCCCTGTCCTGTATTTCCATGTTTCATTCCCTTCCATATCCAAACAGTAAGCATACCCGTCTTCCGAGCAGAAGTACATCTTGTCATTCCATATCGCCGGAGTGCTGATTATCTGCCCGTTCGTTCTGAATCTCCAGATTATTTTCCCGGTGTTCCTGTCAAGGGCATAGAGGCTGTAATCATAGGATCCTATATATACCACGTCATCTTTAACAAGCGGGCAGGAGCCAACTACCATTCCCGCAAGTTTCGTCCTCCATATCTCTTTGCCCGTTTCCGCAAAAACAGCGTAAACATAAGAATCCATACCCCCGAAGTACATTATTCCCTCATGAATCGTGGGTTTCTGGTATACGCTACCTCCGCCTTCCTTTATCATCCATATCCTGTCGAACTTCTTGAGCTTCTTCACTTCAACCTCTTCGACATCCACATCGAAGTCCGAAAACCCCGATTCGAAATCTAAATCCATGGTGGATCACCTATATTTTTACCATTAACTTTTAAATAACTCCTGCCTTTCCTACACTTATCACTATCATTAATGTTTCCAATTTCGATTGATAATCTTTCTTGTCTATCTTTGCCCCATATTTTTCTGAAGCTTTCAACATATCTATACTGTAACGCATTATCTTACATCTTTGTAAGGTTGTTAAAGGGTAACCACATGGTGTTAATTTACCAGGACCCATGGGAGGTGCATCTTCCGCCACTTCGAATATCTCATTAGCTATCTTTTTCAGTTTTTCTCCTTCTATTTTAATACCAGCCTTTTCAATCTTTTCTAAATCCTGCGCCAAACCCTCGGAGTTGTATTCTTCCAACCAAGGTTTTTTCAAACTTCCATAAAGGTCTTTTTTCACTTCTTCTAATTCGTACCTTCCCAACAATTTACCCTTTACCATTTTTCATCACCTATTATCTCTACTAAATGGTTGTAATAATAATTTATAAATTTTTTCTAAAATTTTAATTCAAAATTAAAATATTTATAAACATATTTTAATAATAATAAAATATGACCCTTAGTACTAAAGACCGGAAAATCCTTTGCGAACTGGATAAGAATTGCAGGCAATCGAACAGGGAGGTAGCAAAAAAGACCGGGGTGAGCAAGGAAGTTGTGAACTACAGAATAGCGAAACTTGTGAGGGAAAATATCATAACAAGGTTCTTTGGAGAAATAAACACTTCGAAACTGGGATACATAGCCTATAAAATATATCTCCAGTTCCAGAACACAACGGAGGAGAAGGAGAAGGAAATTATATACTATCTTTTCAACCACCCTAAAGCGGCATGGACAGCTGTGTGTTCAGGGAAGTGGGATTTAGTAACGTCTTTCTGGGCGAAGAACATTTACGAACTGAACACATACGTTTCTGATTTCATTAACAAATTCAGCAACTTCGTTCTGAATAAGCAGGTTATAACAAACCTCCAGTATTACATTTACTCCAGAAAATGGTTGACCAAGGATGTTCACCCGAAAATTACTTGTATAGGTAAAGAGCCAGAAAAAATCAAATTGGATAAGCTTGACTTGAAGATATTGAAATTCCTAACAAAGAACGGGAAGTGTCCGATAATTGAGATATCGAATAGATTAAACGTTTCCAGCAGTTTGGTCATATACAGGATAAGGGAGCTTGTGAGGAAGGGAGTGATAACCGCTTTCAGGATCGACCTCAACCTCGAGAAGCTCGGGATGGAATTCTGCAAATCATTCATTTACCTCCAGAACAAGACAACGGAGAAGGAGAACTCTCTCATAAGGTTCTGCTCGCTCCACCCGAACGTGACCGCTGTGACCCAGCTTGTGGGTCCTTGGGATCTGGAGCTCGAGCTTGAAACCGGGAGTTTCGAGCAGTTCCACAGGATAATGAGGGATATTAAAAACCGCTTTCCTGACCTGATAAGGAGTTACGAGTCCGTGCTGATCTCGAAGGAGTCGGGAATAAGATATATACCTAAGTAAATAGTAAGAATATTATAGATACTGATTTGCATGTTCTCAAAGGTATTCGTTGCGTGGAAGAAGGATTATGGGGAGAAGGTCGCACTAAGGGTTTGCTCGATACTCAGGGATATCGGCGTTGAATACGTTTTTGATGAGCCGAAGGGTTGCGATCTCGCGATAATGATCGGAGGTGACGGGACGCTCTTCAAATGGCAATCCTCTCTCGAATGCCCGGTACTCGGGATAAATCCTGGGAGATCTGTTGGATATTACATGTCCATGGACAACAAGGATTTCGAGAATAAGCTGCGTAAGCTTATGGAAGGTGAGGAGGGGAAGGACTATTTTTTTAGGGAATACCTCAGGCTCGAGACCATGATAAACAAAACTCGTATCCCCTTTTTAGCGCTCAATGATGTTCTCGTTTCCCCTATATACGTAAGGCGTATTTTGTATTCGGAGTTGCGGGTGAAGGGGAAGAGAACGAAGGAAGCGAACACAGGAATCCTTGTTTACACCCCGAGCGGTTCGCATGCGTACGCGAAATCCGTTGGGGCGAAACCCCTAAAAGATCCGAATAAAGTTGGGGTTGCCGCGATCGCCCCTTACACCGGGAGGTTGACAAGGGGAGAAATTCTTTCTAAAGGAGCTGTTGTTGTTAAATGCCTGAGTTGGGAAGGAGAAGTATGCGTTGACGGGCAGGAAGACAACGTGTGCAGGCTGAAAGAGAATGATACCGTAACCGTGAGAAAGAGCGAGAAACCAGCGAGAATTGTTTGGTTCAAAAGGTAAGCGTTAATTTTAAAAACCAAAAACCGATAACTTAATTAATCAATCAGTATTAGTATACTCTAAGGTGCGAATATGAAAAGAGTCCGAAAGAAGATCGCGTTAACGTTTGATGATGTTTTGCTAGTTCCAAGGAAGTCGAAGGTCCTTCCAAAAGATGTTGAGACGAAAACGAAAATCTCGAAACGCGTTTCTCTGAACATACCCATACTCAGCGCTGCTATGGATACCGTAACGGAATCAAGGCTGGCTATCGCTCTAGCGCAGCAGGGAGGTATTGGCATAATACACAGGAACATGTCGATTGATGAGCAGGCAAGAGAGGTTAGAAAAGTGAAGAAGTCCGAATCCTGGATAATACGCGATCCATTGACCTTGAGCCCGGACGACAGGATAGCGAAGGCGAAAGAGGTGATGGATAGTACGGATATAAGCAGCTTTATAATAACGGATAAGGGCAAAGTCGTTGGAATAGTCACCAACAGGGACTTGTGGTTCAGAAAGAACATGAACGAAAGGGTTCGGAATGTCATGACGAAAAATCCTATAACCATCCAAGAGCCGGACATGAAGAAGGCAATAAAGATCATGGATGAACACAAAATAGAGAAGCTACCGATAGTTGATGGGAAAAAGCGGTTGAAAGGTCTCATAACCATAACGGATATACAAAAAAGCGAGTGGTTCCCGAATGCCTCAAAGGATAATGAGGGGAGACTTTTGGTTGGTGCTGCGGTGGGAACGTTCGACATGAAAAGGGTAGAAGCCCTTGCAAAGGCGGGTGTGGACATAATAACTGTGGATACAGCACATGGCCACACAGAAAACGTCATAAAAACCGTGAGGCAAATTAAAAAAGCGTATGATATAGAGGTCATAGCAGGTAATGTTGTAACGAAAGGGGGAACGAGGGATCTGATTTCTGCGGGAGCGGATGCCGTGAAGGTGGGTATAGGACCGGGGTCAATATGTACCACTCGTATAGTATCAGGGATTGGCGTTCCTCAGGTAACAGCGATACAGGATTGCTTTGAAGTAGCGAATAAATACGGGATACCTGTGATAGCTGACGGGGGTGTAAAGAATTCCGGAGATATAGCGAAGGCGATTGCTGCGGGAGCGAGCGCTGTGATGATAGGTTCTCTTTTTGCAGGAACCGAGGAATCCCCAGGAGAGATTGTTTTCATAGGAGGAAGGAAATGCAAACGTTACAGGGGAATGGGGTCAATGAAAGCCATGATGCTCGGTTCTGGTGACAGGTACGCGCAGAGTGGTACGAGCAAGTTCGTCCCTGAGGGGGTTGAGGGAGCGGTTCCCTACAGGGGAAGCGTGTCTGAGATGGTGTTCCAGATGGTTGGTGGTTTAAAATCATCCATGGGCTATTGCGGCTGCAAGAACATAAACGAGATGAAGAAAAGGGCGAAATTCCTTAGGATAACGAAAGAGGGGATTAAGGAATCGCATCCACGTGGGGTTACGATAACTGAAGAGCCACCGAACTACTGGATAGATAAAGAATTATAAATGTTCTAGTTAAAATAG
Source organism: uncultured archaeon (assembly GCA_964346665.1). Classification (GTDB taxonomy): domain Archaea; phylum Aenigmatarchaeota; class Aenigmatarchaeia; order QMZP01; family QMZT01; genus JAZGEG01. Next base: position 3,001 of record CAYFVC010000053.1, on the reverse strand, counting down.
TGTTGTTTGTATGGGAAACTCTGTCGTTGTTGTTGGGACGCAATGGGGGGATGAGGGAAAGGGGAAAATAGTCGATTTTCTTGCCGAAAACGCGGATATCGTCGTTAGATATAATGGAGGATGCAATGCAGGTCACACCGTGGTAGTCCGCGACAAAAAATTCAAACTCCACCTAGTACCTTCTGGTGTGGTGAGGAACAAGCTCGTTGTGATAGGTAACGGGGTTGTCGTTGACCCGAAGGTCCTTCTTGAGGAAATAAGTACGCTTAAGAAAATGGGATATGAACCGAATCTCGTTATAAGTGAGAAAGCTCACGTGATAATGGACTACCACAGGTTTCTGGATTCAAACATAGACAAGAAGGTAAAGATAGGGACGACCGGGAGGGGCGTTGGCCCGGCGTACTCCGATAAGGCTGGAAGAACAGGGGCCTTGAGAATTATCGATCTTGTCAGTAACGGATTCGAAAACAAGATGGAAAGAATCCTTGAAATCAAAAAAGACGAGCTTTTGAAATTCGGGGTTATGGAAAAGGTATTCGGGGAATATAAACTTTTGATTCTCAAGGAATACAAAGAATACGCTGAAAAGATAAAGCCTTATGTTGCTGACACCACCGTTCTTGTTAACCAGGCTTTGGACAACGGGAAGAACGTCCTTTTCGAGGGAGCGCAGGGTGTGTTGCTCGATCTCGATCACGGAACGTATCCTTACGTAACGTCCTCGAATACGTGCGCAGGCGGAGCGTGCACAGGGACGGGGGTGGGACCGAACAAGATAAACAGGATAATAGGGGTTACGAAGGCGTACACAACGAGGGTTGGCGAAGGTCCTTTCCCGACAGAACTGAAAGAGGGGATAGGCGAAAGTTTGAGGAAGGCGGGGAAGGAATACGGAACTACGACCGGAAGACCGAGAAGGTGCGGGTGGATTGACTTTGTGATTTTGAAATACGCTAAAATGGTTAACGGCTTGACTGAGCTTGCTGTAACAAAGCTTGACGTCCTTGACGGGATAAATCCGATAAAGCTATGCATAGCTTACGAAATAAATGGGAAGCGTATCGAAAACTTCCCCTCTTTGAGCGAAATACTTTCGAAGGTTAAACCTGTTTACATCGAGATGGAAGGGTGGAAACAAATCGAAAGCGAAAAAGTGGTTAAGGAAGGTTACGCCTCCCTTCCGAAGCAGGCGAGAGAATACCTAGAAAGGATAGAGAGAGAAGTCGGGATCCCTATTAAGACAATATCGTTCGGTTCTGAAAGGGGCAAAACGATTGTGAGGTAATTTCTCATTTTAGCTCTTTTCTAAGGAACAACATAACCTTTCGAGCGTTAGCTTTGCCTCTTACCCTTTTCATTACAAGTCCCAGAAGGATTTTTTTCCCTCTGGGATCTTTCAGGAGGTTTTTGTTTTCCCGGATCGTTTTTCTTATTATTCCTTTCAGTTCGCTGTCTTTTAGGGTTTTTATCCCGAGTTTTCCGATTATCTTTTCGATTTTTTCCCCTGGTTTTTCAGCAAAGGACTTCAGGACTTCGGGAACCGCTTCCTTTGAGATCTTCCCGGATTTCAGGGCTCGGAATGTCGCTAGGAAGTGGTGATCCTTGAGTTTCGAAAGGTTAACCTTCTCCTTCTTCTCGAGATAGCGAAGTGTCGAGGTGAGAACTGAGGAGACTGTTTTCGGATCGAATCCAGATCTTACGAGCCTGTCAAAGGTTTCCTTCCTCTTCATTTTCACGATCTGCTCTATTATTTCATCGCTTATTTTCGCCTTCTTTCTGATCTCCTTTTTCATTCGCTTTTCTTTCTCCTCTATCAGCTCCGGAAGATTCTTTCGTATTTCCCTGAGCTTTTTATCGGTTATCTTTATCGGCGGGATGTCGGTTTCAGGATAAAGTCTAGCGGCCCCTGGGAGAGGACGTAGGTATTCCGTGTCCCCTGTTTCGAGGGCTTTCCTAACTTCCTTCGGAACTCCCTTAGCCAAATAATTTATCCTCTCACATACGATATCCATGGTTTTCTTTACCTGTTCTTTTTCGCCCACGGCAATTATGAGTGTGTCCCCTCTCTTCGCCCTCATTCTTTTTCGTAATTTCTCGAATTCCTTCGAGAGTTCGTACTTCTCGAGATCTTCATCGCTGTGTATGATTCCCTTCAGTTCGCTCTTGACCTCCACGTAATTCGCTATTTCGTTCCCCAGCGTTCGCGTGGGGGTGATTCGTCTTTTAAGAAAGCCTGCGAAATTCGGAATGAGAACAGCAAAAGTCGTTTTGTTTTTGGTTATCCTGGATTTCGAACCTTTGAAAATATGAGAAACGTGCGAAACCCTTGGTTTGACTGGTTTGAACTTCATCTTCTTTAGGTCTTCCTTTATTTTCAGCAAATTCGTTTGCCTGAGAACTTCGTTCTCCACTAGTCTGGGGATCATTCGAAGTTCCTGCGCTCCCTTTATTTCGATTCTCGCTCCTCCTTCTATCGAAACGTTTACGTCCTGGCGGATCGTTCCGATCCCCCTCTTTGCCTTGCCTGTGGATCTCGTTAGCATCCCGAGTTTCTCAGCGACCTCCTTTGCTTGTTCCGGGTTTCGGATATCAGGGGATGTTCCTATCTCGACTAAAGGAATCCCGAGCCTGTCTAGCCCATAAGTAACGCTGTTCCTCTCCCTTCCGAGGATCTGCGCACTCTCCTCCTCAAGGCAAAGATTCGTTATTCCTACGTTCCCAAACGATGTTTTGACCTTCCCGTTCATCCCTATTATTGCGGTTCTCTGGAAGCCAGAAGTGTTCGAACCGTCGAGCACGGTCTTTCTCATAACGTGGATTTCCTCGGGTATTTCACAGCGAAGGAGTTCTGCGATGGTAAGAGCTACATCAAGGGATTCGGGGTTTAGTGAGTGGGGAGGCTCTTCATCACTTTCGACAAGACATGTTTCCTCAGGGTAAGCTTTGTAAACGAATTCCCTCCCCCTCAGGAACTCGCTGAGAGCGGCGACATCTATCT
>CAYFVC010000052.1:0-6717 GCA_964346665.1 uncultured archaeon | reverse complement strand
CTTCTCTGTCTTGACCTCGCCCTTTATAGAAACGTAGAAAAGGATTATCTTAGATTTTTTGAATTCTGGGAGGGAGAAGAGATTGTCCTTGATTATGCAGTCCTTGCAGAACCTGTGTTCTTTTTTATGATTCTCCCTCACAGAGAGGATTTTCTTGCGGATGAGGTGTTTCATATTTAATAAATGGGGTTCGGCATTAAAAATTCCTTTTCGCCTCGCAAAATTTTTATATTTTAGGTTCATAGTTATTCTGTTGATAACTAAAGGGGGATTTGGTCTTATGGAAGAGGAAGTTAAGGTTGATGTGGAATTGGCGAAAAATTTGGGGCTTACGGAAGAGGAGTTTAACAAGATAAAGGAATTGCTCGGAAGGAAGCCAAATTTTACAGAATTGGGCGTTTTTTCCGCGATGTGGTCTGAACACTGCAGCTATAAGAATTCGAGAAATCTGTTCAGAATGTTTCCAACCAAAGGCAAACACGTGCTTGTTGGCGCAGGTGAAGAGAATTCCGGGATCGTTGATATTGGAGACGGGTTGGGAGTCGCATTTAAGATAGAATCGCATAACCATCCTTCGGCAGTGGAACCCTTCGAGGCCTCTGCAACTGGTATAGGCGGGTGCTTAAGGGATATATTCACAACGGGAGCGAGACCTGTTGCTGGTTTAGGAGCGTTAAGATTTGGGAGTCTGAACAACGAAAGGGTTAAATTCCTGTTCAAGGAAGTTGTCAGGGGACTGGCTCACTATGCTAATACAGCAGAAGTTAACGCGGTTGGGGGGGATACTTATTTTGATGAAAGTTATGAAGGAAACCCCTTAGTCAATGCCTTTGTTGTGGGTATTGTAAAACACGACAACATAGTCAGGGGAACAGCATATGGAGTGGGGAATCCGGTGTATTACATAGGAAGGGACACTGGTAGGGACGGCGTAGGAGGAGCGAGCTTCGCTTCAAAGGAAATAACAGAAGAATCCGATTCCGAGAAAGGAGCAGTCGCTATAGGAGATCCGGAGCTCGGGAAACGTTTAAGAGAATCCTGTCTGGAACTGATAGAAAAGGGGCTTGTCGTAGGGATGCAGGATATGGGAGCAGCCGGATTAACATGCTCTTCCTGCGAGACGGCCACGAGAAGCGGGACAGGAATTGAAATAGATGTTGCCTTGGTTCCGCAGTGCGAAAAGGGTATGACACCTTACGAAATCCTGCTCTCTGAATCCCAGGAGAGGATGCTTGCCATTTTAAAGGAGGGGGAAGAAAAAGAGGCCCTGGATGTATTGAAGAAGTGGGATGTCAACGCGGTAAAAATAGGAAAGGTGACATGTGATAAGATAATGAGGGTGAAAGAGAATGGAAAGGTGGTTTGCGAGGTTCCCGTGGAAGCCCTCACGAAGAACGCGCCTCTCTATGATAGGGAAACAGAAGAACCCGCCTACTTGAAGGAAGCGCAAAGGCTTGATCGCGAGTCCGTGAAGGAGCCGGATGATTTCAATAAAGTCTTATTGCAATTACTAGATTCCCCCACAATCTCAAGCAAGGAATCGGAATACAGAAAGTTCACCACCTTGGATAAAGATGTCGTGATGGTAGGAGCGGGCTCGGACGCGGCCGTGATAAAGGTAAAGGGAACGAACAAAGCCTTGGCGATAAGCGTGGATTGTAACGGGAGGTATTGCTACCTTAACCCTTACAATGGGGCTATGATGTCGGTAGCGGAGGCAGCAAGGAATATAGTCTGCGCGGGAGGAAGGCCTCTCGCAATCACGGATGGCTTGAATTTCGGAAACCCCATGAAACCAGAAAACTACTGGCAATTCCAAAAATGTATAGAAGGGCTTTCCGAGGCATGCAAAGTTCTGAACACACCCGTTATCAGCGGTAATGTGAGCTTCTATAACGAAAACCCAAAGGGTTCAGTAGATCCGAGCCCAATGGTGGGCATGGTAGGGTTGATAGAAAACGCGGACAAACACGTAACCCAGAACTTCAAGAATGAAAACGATTTAATAGCCCTTTTGGGCGAGAATAAGCCGGATCTTTCGGGCAGCGAATATCTGTACTTGACCCACAAACAAAAGAAAGGCAATCCCAGGATAGACATCGAGATGGAGAAAGCTGTTCAGGAAGCATGCCTTGAAGCGATTGAATCCGGCATTATCAATTCCGCCCATGATTGCTCCGAAGGAGGGTTGGCGATAACATTGGTTGAATCGTGCATCACGAACCGAAACCGAATGTTTGGCGCGAAAATAAAACTGGATGAATTGAAAAGCGACAAAATAAGGCTGGATGAAATTCTTTTTGGCGAGTCCCCTTCTAGGATAGTGATTTCTCTTAACAAAGATAACCTGAAAGTTTTAGAGGACATAGGAAAGAAACATTCCGTCCCGTACCACGTTCTGGGCGAGGTCGGGGGAGAAAATCTGGTAATTCAATACAAAGGAAAAAATATTATCGGCTTGTCTCTAGAGAAATTGAACGATGCCTGGAGGGATGCGATTCCCTCTAGAGTGGGGAAATAGTTTTAAATCATGTTTACATGTGGTTATTATGAAAGTTTTAATCGTATGCGGGAGCGAATCCGATCTTGACGTAGCTAGGAAGGCGGAGGACGTTCTGAAGGAGAACAAAATTCCCTTCGAGATTCACATCTCCTCTGCGCACCGCGATCCGAAAGGGACGGAAAAACTCGTAAAGCACACTGAAGCGGATGTTATAATCGCGATAGCGGGCTTATCGGCCGCGCTTCCGGGTTTCATCGCTTCTCACACAGACAAGCCCGTAATTGGCGTTCCCGTGAATGTGAAGCTCGATGGTCTGGATTCGTTACTAGCGATAATGCAGATGCCAAGCGGGGTTCCTGTCGCGACCGTGGGTATAGACAACGCGAAGAACGCTGCGCATCTTGCGATCAAGATTCTAAAAGTTAAGGTGTGATTTTATGAATAAATTATTATATGAAGGCAAAAGCAAAAATGTGTATAAAAGGGATGACGGGAAAATAGAGTTTCATTTCAAGGATGCGGCAACCGGCGCGATAATAAACGGCAAGACCGTCTTCGATCCCGGCCGTGATTCCGTAGTGGGGGAGATTAAAGGGAAGGGAAAAGTCTCCTGCAAGTTTACGACATTTTTCTTCAAGAAGTTGACCGAGAAGGGAATTCCGAACCATTACATAGAAACCAAAGGGGAAAATGTCATAGTAGCAAGGGAGGCGAAGTTACCGAGAATAGAGGGACTTTACAACCTCGAGTTCGTGTACAGAAACAACGCTCATGGAAGCTTTCTGAGAAGATACTCATTTGTTCCGCTGTGCATGAATCTGAACGGGCTCATAGAAATAACCACAAAGGGAAAGACTGACCACCTGATAAATGACGATACCCTTGTAAGGCTGGGTATTCTTACAAGCGAAGAACTGAGGGAGGCAAAGGACATTACAAGAAGGGTTTTCGAGATCGTAGAGAGGGAACTCAAAAATAAGGGGCTGCATTTAATTGACGGGAAAATAGAAATAGGCAAGATTGACGGGAAAATGCATGTTATTGACGATGTCTCTCCTGATGTAATGAGGGTTTGTAGGGAATCAGAACTTGACGAAAAGGGAAACTGCAAAGCAGACTGCAAGGAGGGGAATGTTCTGGGTCCCATGGAACTTTACAAAATTATGATGGAGTCCTGATAACTTTGGTGTGTTTATGGCGATACATCCGATAGAGTACAGATATTATTCAGATGAAATGAAAAGGGTTTTCGATGAGCATTCGAAACTCCAAACATGGTTGGACGTGGAAGCTGCGCTAGCGAAAGCTCATTCGAAACTCGGGAACATCCCGAAGAAGGCTGCTGTCAAGATCGCGAGGAAAGCGAACACGAAATACGTAAAGCTGAAGAGGGTTAAACAGATAGACAAGCAGATACACCACGACCTTATGGCGATGGTCAAGGCGTTAACAGAGGTATGCGGTAGCGAGGGGAAATACGTTCACTACGGATCGACTTCTTACGACATCGAGGACACAGCGCTCGCCCTTCAACTTAGGGAAGCGATTGAAATCATAGAGGAGGATTTGAAAGCGTTGAAAAAGGTTCTGGCCGGCCTGACAAAGAGGTACAAGAAAGTCGTATGCATAGGGAGGACGCACGGTCAGCATGCTGTCCCGACAACTTATGGTCTCAAATTCGCGAACTGGTTGTGCGAAGTCCAAAGGGGTATCGATCGCCTGAAACAAGTGAAGGATCGGGTTCTCGTGGGAAAGATGACAGGCGCAGTTGGAACGCAGGCAACGTTCGGGAAAAACGCTAGGGAATTGCAAGCGCTCGTTATGAAGGACCTCGGTTTGAAACCCGTGATGGTTTCCACGCAGGTTGTCCAGAGGGACAGACATGCTGAATTGATCTTCGTTCTCGCACTCATAGGTTCTACACTGGAGAAAATCGCGAAGGAGATAAGAAACCTTCAGAGAACCGAGATAGCAGAAGTTTTGGAGAAGTTCGCTAGGAGGCAGGTCGGGAGTTCAACCATGCCTCATAAAAGAAACCCCTGGAAATCGGAAAACGTATGCTCGCTAGCTAGGGTCTTGAAATCGCATGTTTCCATCGCTCTAGACAACAACCCGCTTGAGAATGAAAGAGATCTCACTAATTCCGCTAACGAAAGGATAATATTTCCTGAAAGCTTCCTTCTCTTGGACTTCATGCTCAGGAGGCTGACAGGAATTCTCGAGAACCTCGAACTCCATCCTGAGAACATAAAGAGGAACCTCGAGTTAACGAAGGGTTTGGTTATGAGCGAGCACTTCATGATAGGACTCGTGAAGAAAGGCGTAGGCAGACAAGACGCGTATGAGATCCTCCGAACATCAGCGATGGAGTCGTACAAGAAGAATATCCCTCTGAAGGAAGTGCTCATGAAAAACCCGATCGTTAAAAAACGATTCACAGAGGAAGAAATAAACCATTACCTTGATCCGAAAAATTATATCGGAACGGCGATACAACAAGCGGACAGTGTTTTGAAAACAATCGGTGGAAAATGAAAGAGTTCACTTATGCGAAAGCCGGGGTTGATGTTTCTAAGGAGAAGAAGACATACAAGAAAATCGGGGATATTCTTAGAGAAACGCTTAATTTGAGAGATGGGAAATTCGGGCAGGTTATTTCTGATATAGGGCACTACGCTGGCTTGATCGACATAGGTGGAGGGAAAGTTCTAGCTCTCCATTCGGACGGGGTCGGGACGAAGGTTCTTGTCGCGGAAATGATGAATAAGTACGACACTGTAGGGATCGATTGCATTGCGATGAACGTCAACGATCTCATATGCATGGGGGCAGAACCCGTCGTCCTGCTCGATTACCTGGCAACCGAAAGGCTCGGAGATCATATAAATGAGATAGCGGAGGGTTTAGCGAAGGGAGCGAAACAAGCAGGAACAGCGATAGTCGGAGGGGAGACATCTCTCATGCCTGATGTTGTGAAGGGTTTCGATCTTTCTGCGATGTCCTTGGGCGTGGCGGAGAAAAACAAGATAATAACCGGAAAGGACATAAAGATCGGGGATGTTGTAATCGGTCTTGAAAGCTCGGGGATACATTCGAACGGTTTAACCCTCGCTCGAAAACTCTTGCTGGAGAAGTACAAAGTGAGCGAGAAAGTCCCGGAACTGGGAAGAACTATTGGGGAGGAACTGCTTGAACCGACAAAGATTTACGTAAAGCCGGTACTCGGGATAGTGAATGCCTGCGAAGTCCACGGCCTAGCGAATATAACTGGCGGGGCATTCTCGAAATTAATGAGGTTAGGCGAGATAGCGAACGTGGGTTTCTCTTTGGATAACATGCCTGAACCCCAGCCCGTCTTCAAACTGATCCAGAAATTGGGGAACATTTCGGACCGCGAGATGTACCGAACGTTCAATATGGGCGTGGGATTTTGTGTTATCGTCCCGGAAAAGGGAAAGGATAAAGTCATGGAAATCTGCAAGAAATTCGGAATAAAGGCGTGGGTTATAGGGAAAGCTATTCCCGAAAAGAAGGTTTTGGTGAAAGGAATTGATATTATTTGAAAATCTGAACGCTAACATTCCTTGTTCTCGGACCATCAAGTTCCACGAAGAAAAGGTTTTGCCAAGTTCCAAGGTTAAGAGACGAATTCCCGACCGGGATCACAAGGTATGGCTTTATTATCGAGGATATTATATGGGCGTTCGCGTTTCCTTCACCTAACCTGTTGTGTTCGTATTCGCCTTCCCTAGGGATTATCCTGAGTATGGTTTTCCTGAAATCCTCAAGAAACCCGCTTTCCTTCTCGTTCATTATCAGGCATGCTGTGGTGTGGGGGGTGAAGACAAAACACATACCATCCTTTGCTTTCGACTCACGGACTATTCGTTCTACATTGTCCGTTATCTCGAAAAGATCGAAATTCCCGCGCGTCCGTATCGAGAAGCTTTTTGAGAACATAATATTTATAATGAATTTAAGTAATTAATCTTTCGAAAAGAAGACAAAACTATAAATATCTCGATTCCAATAAATACTATTTCACATTGCTTAAACTTGCCTTGAGGTGATATCATGGATCAGAAGTCATGGTACGAAAGGTTCGTAAAAAGAGGTATAAAGAGGGGACACTTCTGGATATGGTGGGAGAACCGTCAAGTTAACAACAACAAGAATTTCGTTAAGGTAAAGGATTTTGTCAATCCTGACAGGAA
>CAYFVC010000051.1:0-15704 GCA_964346665.1 uncultured archaeon | reverse complement strand
TACACCAGGGTATCTATGAAGAAGCCCAAGAGGAGTTATGTTAAGGGCGTTCCAGCCTCCAAGATCCACAGGTTCGAGACCGGAAAACCAAAACCCCAGTTCACCACAAAGATGTTCCTCGTTTCCAAAAACCCTGTCCAGATAAGGCACAACGCTTTGGAAGCGGCGAGGGTTGCTGTCTCCAAATCCTTGTCCAAAATGGTCGGAGAGGATGCTTACTTCCTGAAGGTTCTGATATACCCTCATCACGTTCTCAGGGAAAACCCGCTGGCGACTGGGGCGGGAGCTGATCGATTCCAGACAGGGATGAGAAAATCATTCGGAAGACCGATAGGAACCGCGGCAAGGGTTCGAAAGGACCAGAGAATAATAGAGATAAGACTCGCTCCGAATCAGGAGAATTTCGGAAAGAAAGCGTTGAAGATCGCTTCCTCTAAAATGCCCACTTCTTGCTATATAGAGGTAGAAAGGTAGAGATAAAAATAAAAATAAAGAAAAAGGAACTTACATTTTTCACAGGCTCAGTTTGTCAGTTTACTTCAACAAACCAGCAAACACTGCCCACAGCACACCTATTAGTAAGAAGAGCCACCCCAAAAACTCAAAGAGGTATACACCATAAATCTCTGCTCCTCCTGCAAGAGCAAGGAAACTCGCGTTGAATGATATTGCTAACAAAAAGAAAATCCCTGCAGCCGCTATGAAGTTAAACTGTTTCTCTGCCTTCACTCGGATCTTTGCGTACTCTGCGAATACTGGTGCAAGCAGTGTTGCAACGGCAAACCACACATCTACCATGTTTATACACCTAATTAGATATTTGCTACCGACCCCAATATAAATATATATACGTTAATTGACGAAAATACCTAGAAATAAACCTCTATGCCCGCCGCGATCAATATGAAAAATACCCCCAACAGGAGTATCTTAATTGAATCAAAGAATATGAGCTTAAGAATCTCCGTGCTCCTGCAACGTAGAATCGCGGCGGAAATCAAACCCCCGGCCAATCCCGCACATAAGTAGCCAACAATTTCGGGAATTCCGTGGGGAAGGAAGGATAACGTAACAGCGGGTATTTCAAAAATAGATTTCGAGAGATCTCCTATCGCTATCCCAAGAATAGACGCATTCCACACTATTATGAACACCGCCCCGGCCCCGAAAAGAAGAGAGAAGATGAAAGCGAAAACCATGACCTCCAGATTGTTCGTGAATATCATAAGGAACGAGGAGAAGCTTCCCTTCGTAATTTCCCCTGTTACGCCCCCCGAGACTGCGGCTCGTATCTCATGTATCTTGGCAACCTGGACCTGAAAGAAATCCGTGGGGAGGACGAAAGCCCATATAGAAAAAGCGACGGTCACGCCCAAAAAGTAAAACAGAAACATCAGTATATCCCTTTCATGTCTTGTGAAAAATCCCTGCTGATAATGCCTTCTGCACGCCTCCTCCTCGATCTCCTCCTCCTTCTTTATGATCGTCGTGAGGAAATAAACAGAAGGTATTACAGTGAAGATGACAGCGAACATACCTGTCAGGTTGAAAGAAACACCCGATATGGTGATCTTATAGAACAACTGCGTGGAGAAGAGGATACCAATGGTCGTGATCATCAACGCCCACACGAACGTTAAGTAAGGGGATTTTTCAACTTCCCTGAAGTTGAGGATAGATTCCAGCATATTTATATTATGTACGATTGGCTTTTAATTTTTTATTTGTTTATAAGAGAAAAAACAAACTATAAAATATGAACCTGGATTCGATCAAATCAAAATTGGCTTCAATCAAGTCAAAAATTTCTGGAAAACTGAAAAGGGCTAAAAAGAAGATACCAACCTCGAAAATCGAGGTTGAAAAAAGAATGATGTATGATATTTTCAGAGAATTTTCACCCAGAAAAATTATCGAGAATCCAAGGTTCGCCATCCTCGGGATAGGGAACGACCTGAAAGGGGACGACGGGGTAGGATGGTATGTCGTGGATAAACTGAGGGAAGAGTTCGAGAAAGACGAGAATCTCCTTATCGTTAAGACATCCGTTCCTGAAAACCACGTAAAGGAAATAAGCGATTTCGCACCTAGAATGCTCATAATAGTGGACGCTGCGGATTTCAAAAAAAGCCCGGGAAAAATAAAATCAATAAAGGGTTACGAAATAAGCAAATCGTTCGTTTCAACCCATACCACCCCGCTCACTCTTTTTCTCCGGCTTTACCAAAAAGGCGAACCCATTAAAAAACATATCGTACTGATAGGGATACAGAGAGGAAACAACGAATTCGGTCAGCCCCTGAGCAGGCCTGCGAAGAGAGCAGGTGACAAGCTGATAAAACTAATAACAAGACTTTACAAGAATGGCGTTCTTGATCTTTCGCTCGAAAGGGAACTCGAATACCTTTCAAACCCCTTACAAAAGGTCAGGGATTATTTCAAGAGTGAGTGAAACCTATTTCTCGAAACTCAGGTTGAAATTTTCTTTCCCACCCTCCGCTAGCTCGTACCTTTTTGAATTGTAAACGGATTTCGGTTTTGTCGGGCAGACATCGTGACAACGTCCGCAGAAAATACACTTGCCAATGTCGATAGACCATGTTTTATTCTTCTTGTTTATGGTTATCGCGTTTGTAGGACAGTTGATCGCACAACTCATGCAGAATATACACGTATCTTTGTTCCATTCGATCCTCCCCCGAAAACCATCCGGGATATCGGGTCTCTCTTTCGGATACTTTCGAGTGGAGGGTTTTGAAAAAACCCTTTTTATTACCTCTCCCAGCAGATTCATAAGTCCCACCTAATAAAATCCCACGGTCGCCCTCACCAAATCTATTATAGCGAGAGGTCCTATTACGAACCAATACAGACGGAAAGCATTCGAAATCCTTAACCTAGCGAAAACAACCCTGAATATTATCAACACCACCAACAAGGCAAGCGAGTTAACCGCGAAATTCGCTAGGTTATTCGCCCCGAGGAAGAACACCGCCCCCAGGGATATCAAAACCCAGAAGCTCGCTGCCCTAGCAAGCTCGAATATCGCAAGCCTCGGCCCGCTGTACTCCGTAAACGGGCCTGCAACAATTTCCTGTTCCGCTTCCGGTATGTGGAAGGGAGGGAGCGAAAGCTTCCCGAGCATACCCGTGAGGAAGGCGAGAAACGCGAAGGGGAAATGCAGAGAGAAGTAAGGAAGGATTTCGAAGTTAGTTAGAAAACCGATAGTTATTAAGGAAACTATGAACGGGAATTCATACGATACTAGTTGCGTTATCTCCCTTATGCTCCCCACAGAACCGAACGGGTTCCCCGTCGCGAACCCCGCGAGCGCTATGAACGCGGAGGACATCACGAGGAAGTATATCACCACAAAAACGCTCCCTGGAAACGAAACCAATCCTAAGCCTCCGATCGGAATGAAGATTATTACAGTCAAAACGGAGGCGAAAGAAACGATCGGGCACAAAGTCATAAGAAAACCCACGGCTTCCTTCGTTTGTATGTTCTCTTTCGAAAGGAGTTTTACGAAATCAAGGAAAGGCTGCCAAATAGGAGGACCTATCCTGTGGTGCATGTGCGCCGCGATTTTCCTCATAATCCCTAGGTAAAGAAATCCTATCAGGAATGCCGCTATGAAACCAGGGAACACCAGAGTCTGGAAAAGGATTTCGAACATTTCAATCCCCATGATCTCCTCTCATGTGAAGTATGTCGTGTTTCGTAACGATCTTTTCCTTCCTCGTGTTTACATCCACTATCGTCATCCTGTCGGTACAGGAAAAACACGGGTCAATGGAAGCGAGTATTGCCGGAACATCCGGTATCCCGTAACCCCTGATTATCTCATCCAGGATGTGGAAGGTCTGATAAGTTGGGGTTCGAATCTTAACCCTGTAAGGCTTGGAACCTCCTGACTTCAGGTAGTATATCAGCTCACCTCTTGGAGCTTCCACCCTCGACATGGTTTCTTTCCCTTCCTTTATATTTATTACTGGCGGAACTTTCAGAGCGATCTCCCCCTTAGGAAGGGTCAGGATCGCTTCATGTATCATCCTGATAGATTCCGAACATTCCCTCCACCTAACCAAACAACGTTCGAGCACGTCCCCTCCTTCTCCTGTTACAACCTTGAACTTCAAATTGCTGTACGGTAAATAATCCGTTTCCCTCACATCATAATCTATCCCGGACGCGCGAATATTAGGTCCGACTGGGTTCAGTTCTTTCGCCTTCTGTTTAGAAAGGTAGCCCACGTGCTTTATTCGGTTCCTCACGGAGGCATCATTCTTGAAAATACTCATGTAATAACGAATCCTCTCTTCCAAATTTTCCAGGTTCTTTTCAATCCCTTTTATCTGCTCGAGGTTAACATCCCTCCTCGCTCCACCTATAACATTCATCACGAAGTGAACCCTGTTCCCTGAGAGTAATTCCTGCAGATCCATCACAAGTTCCCTATCCCTGAAGATGTAATGAAACAAAGTATCCAAACCTATCTCCCACGCAACCACGCCCAAGGCGAGCATATGCGAATGTAGTCTTTCTATTTCCCCTATTATAATCCTTATGTATTTCGCCCTGTCAGGGATTTCGAGGTCCATTAAACTTTCGATCCCCTGGCAATAACAAGAAGTGTGGTAGTGGCCGCATATACCGCAGACCCTCTCGGAAAGATACACCCCTTTCGCCCACCAGCGGTTTTCGAATGATTTCTCGATTCCCTTGTGGTTGTATCCGAGAACAAGTTCCGACCCAACGATTGTCTCCCCATCCACCCTCAGCTTTATGTGAACGGGCTCAATAAGGGCGGGATGTTGCGGTCCAAACGGGATGAGATAATCGTGCATATAATTAATTATCGGGATTATATAAAAAATCGAATTCGAATTTCGCTTTTACGCAACATCAGATCCTATTTCTATTTCACCATCGATCGTCACAAGCCTCACGTTGTCTCCCTTGACCGCAGCCAGCAACATCCCTTCCGAAATCACGCCGCGGATCGTTGCCGGTTGCAAATTCGTCAAGACTACGATTTTCTTCCCCACTAATTTTTCTTTTTCATAGTTCTTCTTGATCCCCGCAACGAGAGTTACCTGCTTCCCTCCGATGTCCACCTCAAGTTTGTAAAGGTTATCCGCCCCGGGCATGTCATCCACTCGAAGCACTTCCCCAACTTTCAATTCAAGCTTCTCGAAATCTTTCATATCGATTGCCATAATAAACCTCCGTGATCTTTATTGATTAAATGAAAGAGTTATTTAAATTATTTATTAAGCGAAACCGATAATTATAATTATGAAGAGGGTTTGGTTGTTTGTTTTGCTTTTGATCTTATCACTCACTTTTTCAGTCAATTCTGTTCGCGTAAGCGCGCAAAATCCTGACGTCACGATACTGCCTGAGGTCGTATCGGTCGATTCCTCCCTTCTTGTAAAGGTCGATCCTAAGACTGGCGAGAAACCGATCCGCATAACGTGGTCAGTCTACAACACGGGAAGTATAGGTCTGGGTTCGTTCCCGATAGTTGACGGGAAGGGATTGTGTTACTTTTCGAACGATGACGGAAACGCAACGTGCGGTCCCTCCCCATTCTTCCTGACAGGGGAAACAGAGTTTTACGTCTACGTTGTCACCACCAGCAAAGTCACGAACACAACCGTTCCTTTGAACGTGTCCTCCATGAAGATCTCCACAGCAGATGTGAACAGGGTTGACAACACGGTTTACATGTACTTCTATGGAAAAAAGGACTGGTTTAAATACAGCATTTACAAAGAGGATTTGGGTGTCTACCAGAGCGATAGAGCTTTGGTATACAACATCACGGAGGGGAGATACAAGGGGAGCATAACCCTCAACCCTGGAATTTACTATTTCGCTTTTGTAGCGAATGATAGCGGAGGTTACGGAGGCGCTCTGAAAAGGATAGAAATCCCTTCGGGGGATTTCCTCATGATCCAGACCAACAAGAATGAATACTGGACAGGGGAAAAGATAAAGATAACCGGAACCACGAACTCGGACAGCGTTATAGGAAGCGTGCACTACCCTGACGGAACGGAGGCGAAGGAACTCTCAATCGATGTTGCTGGCGACCAAACATTCTCCTATGAATTTTTATCAAAAAGCGATTGGCCGGAAGGGGAATATGAAATAAAAACCAGCGAACCACTTGTCAAATCCGTCAAGTTCTCCATTACTGAATTTTTCGAGGTAACGCCCGAATCAGTTTCGGAAAGCGTGAACAAATCAGATTCCTTCTCGAAGTCCATACTGCTGAAGAACCTGAGATCGAATGCAACCAACATTTCTTTCTCCACAACAGGGGACATGAAAAACCAATACGTAACTATAGACGACACCTACTTGAGTCCTCAGGAAACAGCAACGATTAGTATAACCATAACAAGCGTGGAATCCGATATTGAAGGGGGGATAACGATCGAAACGCCTGAAGGCCTGGAGCTGGACATACCGGTATCCATAACAGTGGTTACAGGGGAGGAAAAATTAGAATGCCCTGAAGCGAAAATACTGGAAATAGACAAGGATTATCTCGTGTGGTCGCAGGAATGTGTTGCTGGCGAAGAAATCTACAACCAGATTTTGATATTGAACAACGGGGATTCCGCTATCTCGGATTTCGTGTATTTGGTTGAGGACACGTTCACGGGCGACCAGAGCTTGGAAAGCCTGGACAGCTACGGATACGTTGACATAGAAGTTTACGACCTTTCAATCCCTTCAGGAGAATCGGAATACCTTGACATGAAAATCACGCCGGCAAACGCTGGGAAATACCAGGGCCTGATAACAATCAGGGGCGGAGGGGATTCAGCTTTCGTTTTCGTTGACCTGAACTGTTTTGAAGACGTGACGAGCGATCTGGATTCCCTTGGCGAGAGGCTTTACGAATTGAACCCGAGTGAAGACGTGCTTGAAGAGATCAGCTCTGATATAACATACGCCCAGGATGCCTTCTCCCTGGGGAACTACAAGCTGGCGAATGAGTATTACGAGAAGGCGAAGGCTAAAATCGAAACCATTGAATTGGGAGGGGTTCAACCACAACCCATGGACCTGACATGGGTGATTATAGTGGTGGTGGTGATAATCGTAGTCCTTGTCGTTGTTTGGTTTTTCAAATTCAAGAAACCCCAGATTTCAGAATACGAAGAGGAGACCGAGGAGCTCGAAGGCTTCTGATGATTTTCATCACCTGCTGAAGAATCTCCTAACGGCCGGATGCATGTCCTCCATGTGCTGCATCGCTATTTCCTCATAAAGCTGGTAGGTGATCATCACCGCCAGCAATATACCAGTCCCCGTTCCCAGCGCTCCGGTGAAGTCCGCGAACGCCGCGAGGAACCCCACAGCAGCTCCACCAAGTATCGCTAACGCTGGTATATAGCGATTCAATACCCTTTCAATTATCCTTATATCCCTCCTGAATCCAGGTATCTGCATACCCGTGGATTCTATCTGGGAAGCAACGCTACCGGCATCCATCCCGGCCGTGTTGACCCAGAACACGGAGAACATTATCGCCCCTCCTACCATGAAGAGCGAGTACGTGACCAATCTCGCAACATCTGTCAGGCCTATCGTTGCCAACGCCGTCAACCCTAGGGACGTAACCCCTAAATACCAGGCAATCGCTCCCAGAATCCCGGAAAGCAGAACGACTTTCAAACCTCCTGACCTTTTCGTGAAGTAAACGAACAGGGCTCCCATCAGGGCGAACAACCCTATCGAAATCATTATCCCCGCTATCGCGGTAGTTCTTGGAGGGATTAGGAAATATATTAACCCACCTATCGGATTCCCGTCTGCATCGAAAACCCCGAGCCATTCATTCCCTCCCCTCTGGGCGAGTATTCTTGAGAATACCTGGATGTTCGCGAGCAACGCCGCAATGAGGATAACGGGTATGTTCGAGGTGTACAGGAATTTCAGAGGCCAACGCCTTCCGAACCCCCTGACTGTGGAAAACGCGAGTGGGATCTCAACCCTTATGGCTTGCGAGTAAACCACGAGGAAGAACACTATGATTGTCGCTATTATAGGGAGCGTAACCAGTGTTGCGCTCAGCGGATCTCCTGTTCCTAACAGAACCCCTGCATTCGGGATAACACCAGAAGGAGGGTTCTGTATACCGGTTGATACAGTCCCGTCCGCTGTCAAGGGGTTAAAAGCCCGCACAACGATCGTTTTAGCCACCCCAGCTACTATGAACAAACCCACGCCCGATCCGAATCCCCATTTCGAGATGAGCTCGTCCATGAATATTATGATCCATCCTCCAAGGGCGAGCTGAAAGACAACGACGTGGAAGAACCCTGGGTTCGCCACCACCGCTCCAAACGCGACGTATACGTATCCCTCAAGAAGACAAAAGATTATCGCTAGCAACTTCTGCGTCCCCTGAAACAAAACCCTTCCCTTGTCACTCGAGAGATCCCAAGGAATGATCTTCGATCCCACCATCAACTGAAGTATAATTGAAGCGGTAACGATAGGCCCGATACCCAACGTCATCAACGAGCCGAAGGTTGACCCGAGCAGAATTTCGAGATATCGAAAATACTCGTAATTGGTCTTGGAAATACCGTAAATCGTGACCTGTGTCATCACGTAATAAATGATCAAAATCAGCCCTGTCCATTTCAGCTTGTCCTTGAATGTCTGCCTCCTGATCGGCTCCGCTACCCCCGGAAGCCTTTTCAAAATCCCGATATAAGAATCCTCCAAGCCCATAGAAAAACCCTTTGATAAATATATTTATAAGCATTGTTAAAATAAGTTTTCCTTACTCAGATTCCTCCTCCACAACAAGAGGTCCGTGGTAGCCGCATTTCTTGCATAAATACTGGATCCCGAGTTTCGCCCCTAACCATAAAGTCACGCTTTTCGAACCGCAGACAGGGCACTTCTTAACTGTTTTCATTCGCTCACGGCCTTCCCGCCCGCCTTCTCTATCTTTTCCTTCGCGATCCTAGAAAAAGCCCTCGCTTTCACAACGAGTTTTTTCGTTATTTTTCCTGAACCGAGAACCTTGTCAAACCCGTGTTCGTTAAGAACTATCTCCTTCTCCCCCCCCGCGATTTTCTCCAGATCCCTTAAGTTTATCGCCTTGACGGATTTCGAGGTTTTTGGGATGAAACCTTTCTTCCCCAAATGTTGTCTTTCGAATCTAAGTATCCAGGATTTCCTGTGCTTTTTCGAACCTGAATACCCTTTTCCTCCCCTGTGTCCTTTACCTCTCCATTTCTTCATGGTTCCTCTTCCGATAGTTCGCGTTCCCCTAAGTTTCTCGGTCTTCTTCATTTTCTTTACCATAAAATCACATCATCCTTTCAAGGAGTTTGTTTATCTCCTCTCCCCTGTAACCTAACGCACCCCTAGGGAATGGTTGCTTCGTTCCCTCGTATCCCTTTCTCGGAGGGCTCATCCGGAAAACAGGTTTGAACCCTTCTATCTCCTTCAAATTCTTAACCTTCTTCAATTTAGAAAGAATGCCTTTCACTTCCTTTACATCCAGCTTCCTATCACCTAACATCCTTCCCCTTTGGGAAACCAATTTTTCGAGAACTTTATCGCTGATCTCACCCCACGTCACGAAATCCTTCACCTTCTTTATCATCCCCTCGATTTTCGGATCTTTCCTAAAGAGAACACAATGATTTATCCTCGTGAGCCTTAACATTCGTAAAGTATCCTTTAACTCCTTTCGTACGTTCACTCCCCCTCTAACCCTCACAACCGCATACATCAGATACCACCTTTCGTCGTACTCAGGTTTTTCAGAGCCTCGAAAATAGCGAAAGCGAGATTAATCCTGGTCGAGGTCAAACCGAATGTCTTGGTCCACACATCCTTTATCCCCGCAAGCCTGAGGATCTTCTTCGTTTCATCATCCGCCACGATCCCCACCCCGGTCGGTGTCGGGGAAAGCCTTACCTTAACAGAACCAACCTTCCCTTCTGTTCTGAATGGGATGGAATGCGAACCCCCGCAATTACACTCCCAAGATCCGCAGCCCCTCCTGACGTTGATAACGTTCAATTTCGCCTGGTCTGTCGCTTTTTCTATCGCTACCCTGTGTTCATTCGATGTAGCCTTTCCTATGCCAACAACACCATCCTCGTTCCCCACGACCATTACAGCAGTGAGCTTAAACCTCCTTCCGGATTTGTGCATCCTTGCTGTCATCCTTGTGGGCGTTCTTCGTATCCCCCCTCCCTTTCCAGGCGTTCCGCCTACGTAAATCAACTCTTCCTTCAGGTTAGGGACGAGGTAGTCAACAATCTCGGGTTCAAGTATTATCCCCCCTTCCCCGAGCAAATCATTCAAAGACTTGTACTTCCCTTTAACAACCTCTTTTCCGAGCTCTGTTTTGGGAACCCATTCTGCCAATCCCTCTTCTGCTTTTTTCACAAACCCCTTTTTGATCTTCTTTTCCTTTGGTTTCTCTTCTACCCTTTCCTCTTTAATTTCCTTTTCAGGCTTCTCTACAGTTTCCTCCATATCCTCTTCCTTCTCGATTTCTTTCCTCGTTTCCTCGTGCTTTTCCTTCTTCTTTACCATGTTCTCGCCTTCAAAATACTGTTTATATTGAAGTAATGATTATTTATATCTTCTCCTTTTTTTAATACTCTCTATCCTTGCGAGGACTTCCTTCGCTTTTGAATAATTTTCAGAATAAGAATTCGCAATCCTTTCCCAGCTTTTCGCTAGCATCCGGAAATGAGTTGACTTCAAGGCCTCGTAGAGCAGGAACAGATCCACAGCCTGATCCTCAACCTTTTCCGAGAACTTCCCAAGACCGAAATCTATGAGGAAAACTTCGTTCCCCTTAAGGATCATGTTCGAAGTCGTGAGATCTCCATGTATCACCCCGTTTGCATGCAATTTCGCTATAATCTCCCCTATCCTTTCACACACTTTCGCCCGTTCTGCAGGAACCATCCCGTTCAGAATATCCTTGATTCTTTCACCTTTCACGTACTCCATCACGAGCTTGAATTCATCCTCTATTCTAACTTTCGGGACGGGAACCTTCGAACCCCTCGACCTCTCCATGAGTTTCGTTTCGCCTTTCGTCCTCTGCTTCCTTATCTTCAAATCAAGCTCAGGCAGGCGATACCCTTTCTTGATCCTCTCCTTAACGAGCTCTTTCCCTCGTAAATAAAGAATCGCTTCCGCTCCCCTCTGGATGATTTTTCTCATAAGAATAAGAATAGGGTAAGGGTTTATAATAATTCTATACCAAAGTCTTCGAAATAATTTTTAAAACCTTCCTTAGCCTTTTTTAAAGGAAGAGAGTCATTTCCATTTCTATATTCTTGTGGAATTGGTAAAGTTTGGGGCGTATCCACCTTCTTTGAAAAACCATTTGAATTCGTCCTTCCAAATTTATATGTAATATAACCATCTGAAGATGATAATGTAATTTGATTGAAAGGTTCCTTTGGTAAGTAAACATCTGAACCTAATAAGTGTATTTTTCTTCCTCCCTCACGCTGTTGATTAAAAAATTCACCAAGACCGCAGATCTCAGTTGACCCCATAAAAATCACTTTGCCTATCTTATGTTATCAGCAAAGAAAATAACGGTGTTATGCTTTAAAAAGATTTCTTTACTCAACCCTCCACAATTCGCAGGTCTTACAAACTTTTTGCGAGCTCGGTTCCCCGCATTCCGAACACTTCACGATCTTGACCTTCTCTTTTTTCACGAGCTCCCTCACACATGGCAAAATCTTTTCGAAAGTCTTAAGAACTGAAAACTTCATCCCTGGGCTTTCGGCCTCGATATCATTGAGAAAATTTCGAACTCGAAACCTCGGCCCTTCCAAATAAGGGCATTCGTTCTCGTGTATTTCCAAGCCAACTAAGATCGCGTACAACCCGATCTCCTTCTCTGGAATTTCCCTGAAAGGCTTTATCCTCGGGGTGAAGAGTTTGTCTCTGATGATCGGCTCACCGCCCATTCTTGAAAGCCGAACCAAATCCCCTCTCACGTAATCCATCATTATCCCCTGTATTTCATCGTCCAGATTCATTCCAAAAACGATTTTTTTCGCCCCTAGTTCCCTTGCTTTTTTGTTCACTAACCACCTTCGAGCGAGACCACAATACGTGCATGCTGTCCCCTCCCACGTATCCGATTTCCTAATCTTCCTGACCTTTTCGCTGAGTTCCCTTCCGAACTCCTTCCTGAATGAAAAAACGTGATGCTTAACACCGAACTTCTTACAAAGCCTTTTCGCGATCTTCAGGCTTTCCTTCCTGTATCCAGGTATCCCCTCATCTATCGATATCGCGAAAAATTCGAGATCCCCTCTCTCACTGAAAACCTTCTTGATCAAATACAAAACGGCGGACGAATCCTTCCCTCCGGACAAGGCAAAAGCTATTCTATCGCCACGCTCGATCATCTTATCCTTTCTTATGGTTTTCTTTACCTTGCTTTCAACACTCGCTATGAAGTGTTTACTGCACAAATATGAACCTTCGTACTTGCGATGGAAGACCGCTTTATCCCCGCATTTTGAACATTTCATTTTACCCACCTGAGATTATCCTTATAAGTTCCAGCTTGTCGTTTTTCCTTAGAACTTCGTCTTCTAAGAGTATGTTGTCCCCTCTTTTTACAATAACTGTTTCCGGGTTTACGTTGACTTTTCTCATAATGTCTATGACCTTTGATCTTTCCGGAACCTCAATACATTTCTTCTTGTTCATAACATGTACGACGATTTTCATAACCTTTAATATAAAAAACCGAGTTATTAATAAATACTGAAACTAGCGAATGATGCTGGGGTGGCCGAGCCCGGTTCAACGCTGTGCGTAAGTTCACCTTACGCTGGTCGAACCTAAGGCGATGGACTCGAGTTGGATATTATGAGGCGAAAAGCCTGTGAATAAGAGATATCCATTGGGCGTAAAAGGTTGAAGCAGGTTTCAACTGCTTCGGTTTGCGTTCGCCCGCGCAGGTTCGAAAATGGAAACCGCCTGCGGGTTTCCATCCATCCCGCAGCCACTTCGAAATTCCTGCCCCCAGCGTACTGGCTGAGATGAAACTCCTGGGATTTTTTTGCCCAAGCGTTACAACTGAAATGAAACTCCTGCACGGATTAAAATCTTTGCAGGAGTTTTAAATAAATAATGCGGATAAATGCCGATAAAATGTTTAAACATGATTTTTATAATTTGCTTACAATATTTCAATAGAGGGTTTGAGGTGTTGGGCGTGAGATCTGAAAAGGTCTCAATAAAGTATGGATTATATAAACAACTTGACGGTTCTGTTTTAAGATTGGTCAAGCAAGTAGGAGACGGTTCAATAATAAAAAGATTCGACAGGACTCCTCCACCTCAAAAACCGACTGATGTGGTTTGTCCTCACTTCCTTGAGTTAAAATGGGCTAATGGCTGCCCTTTTGACTGTGCATGGTGCTATCTCAAGGGAACTTTGAGATTCTTACCGCAAAAAACCGCACCGAAACCAAAAGATTATTGTAAAGTAAGACTCCATTTAGAGAAATTTCTAGAGGAAACAAACCACGGGAACTATTACCCCAAAGAAGTTCTTAATACAGGTGAACTTGCAGATTCGCTCATGTTTGAAAATAACGGATACGCTCTTTCAGAACTTGTTCTGCCCATTTTCGCCACCCAGAAAAAGCACAGAGTCTTGTTCCTCAGCAAGGCCAATTACATAAGAAACCTAGTAAATAATAGAACCAGCCATGATCCAATAATAAGCTTCACTGTTAACGCTTTTCCTGTTTCCAAAAGATGGGAAAAGGCACCGTCACCAAGGAAAAGATTAACAGCAGCGAAAAAATTGTCTGAGATTGGATACGAAATAAGGTTAAGGATAGATCCAATCGTTCCTATAAAAAACTGGCAGGTTTCTTACAAGTCCCTCATAGACAAAATCTTCGAAAAATTCACTCCGGAGAGGATAACGGCAGGATCCCCAAGAGGTCTCCAAAGCACGATAAACAACTGCAAAGACACGAGCTGGACAAAATACCTTTCAGAAAGATCAAACTGGGGTAAAAAGCTTGATTCCGATACTAGGTTCAAAATATATTCTATACTATTCAACTATCTCAAAGAAAACCACAATTTCAAAAATGTCGCCATGTGCAAGGAAACAATAGAGATGTGGAACAGGCTTGGGATGGACTACAGAAAGATAAGGTGTAATTGTATATAAAGTGATAAAATGCATACAGAATTTCATTCTAAAATAAAACATTGGTTATTAGATAATTATCTTAAGATTTGTGTCGATGTTCAAAAAAGGAGAAAGAGGGCATTTTATTATATTGACTTATATTGTGGAGATGGGATATGCGAATGTGATAATCCGAAAGACATATGGGCTGGTTCACCAAAAATAGCTGCCAAGTGGTACAAAACATCCCCATATCCGTTTATATGTATTTTTAATGATAATGATTCAAAAATCATAATCAATTTAAGAAAAAATCTCGGCAGTTTCCCAGAACTACTAAAGAATATATTCAACAAAGACGCGAATTTGATTATAAACGATATTCTTGAGAAAATTCCCAAAGATGAGCATAGTTTATTCTTTATTGATCCCACAAAACATACACAATTGTTATGGTCTACGGTAGAATCGATATCTAAGCATGAATCGAAAGATTATTATGGTAAAGAATTTGTAAGAAGACCGGAGTTGTTAATAAATCACATGACGTATACTATGCAGTTAGATTATCAACAGCATCCCGAGTATATAGACAACTACTATGGGAATAAGAAATGGAGGATTTATGTTGATAAATATAGAAGAACCAGTGAACCTATTCATAAAGGTTTCTTAGAAGCCTTTATTGTCCAGTTAAGGGAAATTTACGAGAATGAGCCATTTTTTATCGAGGTGACCCAGTTAGGGAGAGGTATAAAAAAGGATAAAGGGAATGTTATATACTATTTAGTTTTTGTAACAAGTCACCCAAAGGCTGGTTCAATTTTCAAGAGTTTTCAAACCTATGTAAAAAGATATAAAAAACTAGATTGGGCAAAAGAATATTTCATGTTAAAAGGTTATTCCTCACTCGAAGAATTCTCCTAAACTCTTTATCTTAACAACATCCCTTTGCTGATCGTTAATTTTTATCAGAAGTTTTCTGCTTTCGCTCTCGGAAAGTTGCTTGAAATTTTCATCGAAAAATAAGCTTCTTTTCCCGGAAACCCTATGGAAGCCTATTGGGATCTTAACCTGCCCACCGAACTCGTCCTTTTCAATTTTAACCTGTCTTGGGAATACCTCATGAGGTTTTGCCTCTTTTGAAATCTCTATTGCGAATTTTCTGGCAACTGAGGCGTCAATCGGCTCGACAAAAAGCCACACATGGTAACCTCTCCTTCCGCTGAATTCGAGCAGAGGATTGAATCCCTTCTCTTTCAGTTTATTGAAAAGCTTTTTTGCCTTTTCAAGTTCTTCTGCCAAATGTCCATCGAAGTCGAAGCATATCCATTTAACTTTGTTATCATCTGGTTTTATCTGGAAAGAACCAATTGTTATTTCACCGCTCAAATGTCTTGCTATTAAGTCTTTATTTATTTTCTCTTTAATAACTTTGTATTCGTTAAGTCCATCCAACTGCCTTGGGTAAACGTCATTTCTATTAATAAAAAGATTCTCAATG
>CAYFVC010000050.1:0-11357 GCA_964346665.1 uncultured archaeon | reverse complement strand
CGCCCGTATCCAGACCGGTTCCGAGAAGCGGTAACCCAGTTTGTCGCGGAATTCGATCTGCGGGTGTTCATGCCCCACAAAAACATATTTCTTTTCCAGGAATTCGGGGGAAGGCCATGTGTGACCATGAAGGAAATAACATTCTTTCGTTCCAAATCCCCTGTTGTTATGGAAACGGATGTTGTTCGGGATGAAATCCTTTAAACCGGGATCGTGGTTCCCGGGGATCACGTCAACAGCCAGTTTGGTTCCGAAAGAGTAGAGAAAATCAGGGATTTCGCGGAGTTCCTGCTTCGTTATACCAGGGACCTTGTGCTTAACATCCCCCAATATAACGAGGTTTTTCGCATTCGTGAGTTTAACGAGATTCTCTATTTCCTTCCGCATGTTCTCCGTATTAGAAGGAATTCGTATTCCTGACTTATAGTATTCGTATTCGACGCCTATGTGGAGGTCAGCAATAACGAGTGTTTTCCCTATGACCAAGGCGGGCTTCCCTGTTACGAATTTCGGCTCCATAGTGATAAATACGTGGTTGGTTTTTAAAATCTAGTCCCAAATTTAAAGCATGGTCAGCGAGGAAGAACGCGAGGATGAGATAGAGCTCGTGAGAAAACATTTGGAAGAGGATGTACACGGAAAAGAACTTGAAGCGGAGGAAAAGGTGGATGAAATACTTTCGAAGAAGGAAGTCGGATTCTGCTCTCGCTGCGGAAAAAGGATAGACTCAAGGGAGGAATGGGGAGGTAACTGTTTACATAAGGGCTGCGAAAAACTTATATGTCATGAATGCTGGGCGTCAGAGGAAAAAAGGTTCTGTGTAATCCACGCGATAGATTACGTAAAGAAGGAAGAACGTGGAAAATGAAATTTATAAATTAACAAGTTTTTATTATGGATATATTGACGTGGAACTTCGTTATGCGTCTTTCGAAAAATGGTCCCGTAGCTCAGCTTGGTTAGAGCGCACGACTGATAATCGTGAGGTCGTGGGTTCAAATCCCACCGGGACCATATGAAAAACGGGGATTTTGTCGAAATAGAATACGTGGGGAAAGTTAAAATAACGAATGAAATATTCGACTTAACTTCTGAAGAGCTCGCCAAAAAGGAGAAGATATACAACCCTAAGCATCTTTACGGGCCTGCTCTCGTTATAATAGGCTCGAATATGGTGATACGAGGAGTGATGAAAGAGCTCGAGAAAATGGAGGTGGGAGAAGAACTAGAATTCGATGTCTCTCCTCCGGAAGGGTTCGGTATGCGGAGTCCCAAACTGATAAGGATCATCCCCATTTCGAAATTCATTGAAAACAAGATCAACCCTATCCCTGGGGAATATTTTGAAATAGATGGCATGCAGGCAAAGGTTCAAAGTGTGTCAGGAGGGAGGGTACGCGTGGACTTCAACAACCCCTTGGCAGGGAAAATGCTTACGTATAAGGTTAGGGTATTGAGGAAGATTGAAGGCGTAAAGAACAAGGTGGAAAAATTGCTTAAGTATTACAGGGTTGATTATTCCGGTTTGGAGATAAAGGGAAAGGGAGTAGTAGTGAAATCGGAAAAACCCGTAAACCCCATGGTCAAAAAGTTCACGAGCGATATGGTAACGAAATGGATAAAAGGGATAGAGAAGGTCGATTTCAAGGATAAGGGAACAAAGAAAAAGAATGTTAAGGATTAAATAAAATTTAAATAGCTTACTTCCATTATTTTTTTATAAATGTATAAACTCATAATTATTTGAGTTTTTGAAGGAGGGGTAATTATGGCCATGGAAAAGGGCTCTATAATCGATTCCGCCTTGGGCACCGAGGAGGTTACGGAAGTTGGTAGGAAACATTCCGAAATAGATGAGGAATTGAGAAAAATTCTCGAATCAAGGAAAGCTGAAATAAAGGTTTTAGGTGTAGGAGGAGCAGGTGGTAACACGGTTTCGCGGTTAATGCAGGTAGGTATAGTGGGGGCGGAAACCGTTGGGATAAATACCGATGCGCAGGATTTGCTGTACACGGATGCTGATACGAAGGTTTTGATGGGTAGAGACCTCACGGGCGGTCTCGGAGCAGGAGCAGACCCGAAAATAGGGACGGAAGCCGCTAAAGAGTCGAAAGAGGATATCAAGAAAGCGCTCGAAGGGGCGGACATGGTTTTCGTGACCTGTGGCCTTGGTGGTGGAACAGGAACAGGAGGAGCTCCAATAATAGCTGATATCGCCAAAAAGGTAGGAGCATTAACAGTTGGGGTCGTGACCCTTCCCTTCACAATGGAAGGTAAACAACGGTCTAAGAACGCGCAGGAAGGTTTGGAAGGCCTGGAGTCGATAGCTGATACGCTTATTGTTATACCGAATGACAAACTTCTGGAAATCGTTCCGGACGTGAGCATAACGACTGCTTTCAAAGTTGCGGACGAGATCCTTGTTAATGCGGTGAAGGGTATAGCTGAACTTATAACAAAACCTGGTTTGGTCAACCTTGATTTCGCTGACATTCGAGCGGTCATGGGCTCTGGGGGAATCGCAATGATAGGTATGGGTGAAAGCGATACCGAGAACAGAGCGTTAGAATCGGTTGAGAAATCCCTTAACAACCCGTTGCTTGATGTTGACATAGATGGAGCGTCAGGAGCGCTGGTGAACGTTTCAGGAGGAGAGGACATAACGATAAAGGAATGCCAGGAAATAGTGGAGGCTGTAAGCTCGAAATTGAACCCGGAAGCCAAGATAATATGGGGGGCCCAGATCATAAAGGAACTCGGAGACACAATACGATCGATGTTGATCGTGACCGGAGTTAAATCGTCCCAGATATACGGGCCTGAGAAAACGTACACTACAGCGAAGCAGAAGGAAATAGAAAAGGTTTTGGGGATAGACTTCGTCGGGTAAACCCCGTTTCTTTTTAAATATTTAAACCAATTTAAACAAAACGTATATATCCAGATTGAGGTCTAGGTATGGGTCTAAAAGATAACATAAAGAATTGGATGAGGGTTTTGCAGGTAGCCAGGAAACCAAACAAGGACGAGTTCATGTCCACGAGCAAGATTTGCGCACTAGGTTTGGTTTTGATAGGCCTCATAGGATTCGTTATTTTCGTGCTCGCGATAATTTCTTGCTCTTTCGGGGGTTTCTGCCTATGAATATCTATACCGTGAGGACGACTTCGGGGAGAGAACACATAGTTATCGATATGATATACAATAGGGTGAAGGCGGAAAAGCTCGATGTGAAGAGCATAGTTCACCCAGGAGAACTGAAAGGTTACATATTCATCGAAGGCCCGGAAGGGGAAGTGAGGAAGGCTTTACACGGGATAATGCACATCAAGGGGGTGATAGAGAAACCCGTTACCCTTGAAGATGTCCAGCATTTCTTTGAGACCAAAAAGACGAAGATCGTGATCAACAAAGGGGACATCGTTGAGATAATAGGCGGGCCTTTCAAGGGGGAGAAGGGGAAGATACAGAGGATTGACAAGGTTAAAGACGAAGTCACGGTTGAGTTGTTGGAAGCGAGCATACCCATACCCGTTACTATTTCGATAGAACTCGTGAAACTTGTCAAGAGGGAGAAGGCAGAAGAAGGGGAATGAATCGAATTCTTGTTCTAGCGAAGTTCAACCTTTGAAAATTATAAATAAGCCCAAAACAAATTGTATACTATGGTAAACAAAGCAGAAACAGAATACGTGATCTTCACTGTTTTTTTGATAGGGATTGTCGTTGCGGTCTATTATTTGATTTCGGTTGTCACGACAGGAACAAACCTGGTTGACATCCTTGAAAAGACAATACTTATCGGAATAATAATAGCGATACTGATAATACTTGCTATCGTTCTCTTCAAGGAGATCGAGCTGAGAGACAAAGTGGATGTGCTAAAACAGGCTGGTGTTTCGAAACCTGCTGGATGGAGGAGGACGGCAAAAGATGTTAAAAAGGATATGATGAGGATGTACAGGGATATGGGGGCCCTGAAGATTGTGTTGCAGGATAATATAATAGACCAGGCAACATATAACAGGGAAAGGAAAGAACTGGATAGAAAGATAAAGGACCTGAAAAAGGAATACGAGAAGCTAACCAAGTAGCGTAAAAGGATAAATAGAGAATAGCTTATTCTTTTTCCTTACGTGATTTCTTGACAATTTTGTCGTAATCCTCTCTGGCTTTGGTAATTTTTCTGTCAATTGATTTCTTCTCCCCGGGAGAAAGCGAATTGTAAATTTCTCTGACCTTCGCAAAGGCATCTTTCGCCTTCTCAACATTGGTATCCGCTAATTTTACTCCGGTTTTCAACAACCTTAAAATCTCATCCATTTTTTCTTTGTCCACCCTTGGTTTTTCTTTCGGTATGGCTGGTCTTTCCTCCTCAGGTTTTTTCCTCACAATTTTGTTGTACAATCTCGTTAGTCTTAGAATCTCCTCTCCAACTATTCTCTTTTCCTCGGAAGGCAGCGAATTGTAAATTTTCTTGGCCTTTACATAGGCCTCTTTCATCTTCTCGGTATCAGTATCTGCCAATTCTTCTCCGATTTCCAACAACCTGCGAATTTCTTTCGTCTTTTCTTTGTCTGTTTTCAGTCTTTCTTCAGGGGGCAGGTCTGGTCTTACTTTAGGAGGTATGGCCGGTCTTTCTTTAGATGGGACGCTTGGCCTGACCTCCCTCTTGAACAGAGAACTTAGGCGTTTCTTATGCTCTTCTATTCTTATCTTTTTCACGAACTTTGACATCATCTTTCTGTAGAACAATGACATTGCAACAACGACTATTATAACGATTATCATCGAAATTATCAACACAGTCTGGGTTAATCCCCTGAAGTATATTTTGCCCTTCAGTTGGTCAAGCAGCCGCTTCGCCTCTAACAAAGTTTGGTAGGCTTCTATCACCCTTTCCTGCCTCTGAAGGATCGTGCTCCGGTTTATCTTATAACTTATAGCCTCTACTACATCTTTTTCTTCTGTTAATTTTTCAATCCTTCCGAGCTCAGTTGTCACTTCATCCAACAATGTAAAAAAAGCATTTTTGACTATCTCCTTTACAGAACTTATAACGGATTTATACCCTTCTATCGCTTGCTTGGCTCTCCCGATCGATTCTTCATAGTCCCTTGATTCGAACAACCTTTGGGTCTCCTCAAGCAAATCGTTAGCGAGAATCAAACCGCTTTCCGGTTCTGTCGTGTCCATTCCAAAACCCTTCGCCTTGCTTATAATCACTTCCGCTTCCCTTTTCTTTGACCGAGCCTCGTCCAAAAGGAACCTGGCCCGTTTTTCTAGAGTCATCGCAACGGTCATGGTTATAACCTTTATGATCTCTACCGTTCCAGATTTTGCAACCAGGGATAGGGAATAAATTTGCTCGTAAGCTTCGCTCGGCAAGGAGATAAGAACAGAGTATTTTTTCGATTTACCGATTCCTATGTCTTGTGCATGGGGGGTTATGGAAACCCAATTTTCCGGTATGCCGTAGATATTTAGACTTGTGCTAAAAGCGTTCGCATTACCTGTATTTCCAACTTCAACATCAAACCCTATCTTTTCACCAGGACTTGCTTCAAGGTAGTATGGGGCGATAATAGTTAATCTTGGCTGGGGGATTGGGGGTAAAAGCGGACCAGGAGCAGGGCCTGTGGGACCGGACGGAACTGATTTAACATAAAATTGCGGACTGTTCGCCCTTTTTATGTCCTCGCTATTGGGGTATTTCACGGCGATTATGAAATAATATGTTCCCGGATCCTCGTTAACGGTCACGGTTTTTGTGTAGTTCAACCACTCAGTTATCGCCTTCCACGAGCATCCGTAATTGTTGTAAGAAGGCCCACAAGAATATCCAGGGTTTTCATTTATGCAATAGCAAATCTGTATGTCCGTTGCCTTCGAAGGAAAGATCTTATGTATAGATATGTTCACACTGAGCGATTCCCCTGAATACAAACTGGAAGGGTATATGCTAACGATTTCAATATCATCTATCGGATTCGTGGTGTTCACGGTTACTTTCAAGGTTGTTGTGTTTGATCTGTAATCGTTCAGAGAGTACGCGTAAATTGGGATGTTGTAGGTTCCACCATCGAATCCCTGGGCAGGAGGGACGTAAACCCTAAGCGTTACGTTTTTGTAAGTGTTTACGGGTAAATAAAGAGTGTAATCATCCTGGTAATACGTTCCGCCTGGGGTTTCGTTTACAAATTTCACGAAATCGTTTGTGTCTGATTTGTTCAGGTAAACGGATATGTTCTGGGAATTGCCCTGGAATACGGTCAAATTCTCGTAAAAATAGTAATCTTCAGGGATTATTATCTCTGGATACGTGAGGGATAAATTTAACTTCAACTCACCGGCAACCGTGGCGTTAATAATGGTGTTTCCCGCTCCCGACTCCTGAGCAGAAACAATAACGTTTAAAAGGCACACCAACAAAAAAATCAGACCAAGAATGACGTATTTCATATAAAGAAGTTTTGAATTTGCTTTAATATAAAATTTTTATCTTCTTCTTTTCATTGCAAACAGAACGATAACTATCACTACTATTATGAGAACTACTACCCCTGCAACAATCGGTTTCATGTCCATGGGATTGACATGAACAGAGAATTCATACGGCTCTTTGATTGTCGCCGCTCCTATCTTTATGCTGTTCAGTATCGCTCCGTCATATTTTACTTTCTGCGGATCCCATTCGATTAAAGTGGGGGCGGTGAACTTTACGCAAACTACCTTACATGAAGACTGATCTGAGGACAAACATGTTTGAGATATGCAAGCCCTCCTGGCATCGGTCTCCTGTGGACAGTCTACGGGATTGAGGGTGAAATCGTTCGGGGTTATGCTCACGGTCAGAGGTTTTAGATCACCTGTTGTTTCCACGTGATATGTCCCTCCCTCCTGCGCGGCGTAAATCCAGACATCGCATACCTCTCTTGTTTCGCCTGCAGACAAAGTAATACCACCCGTTCCCAAGGATATGCCTGCTTGAACGGGTTTTACTAAGAAAATTAACGAAATTGAGAGAATTAAAATCAACAAACCCCTTTTCATACAATTAAAATAATATCCTTATTTAAAAAGTTTTCCTTTAGCCTTTTTAGCTATTTAAACCAGCAAAACGAAGAATTTTATAATGGCGAGAATAATTTCTGTGGTCTCCGGCAAGGGTGGGGTTGGGAAGACGACGTTAGTTGCGAACTTGGGGGCGTATCTTGCTGAAATAGGGAAAAACGTTCTGGTTGTTGACGGGAACCTCTCCGGGGCGAACCTGGGTTTACATCTGGATTTGCCCGATAACTATCCTTTCTCCCTGAACATGTTGCTTAAAGGGGAAATTTCGCTCCACGATGCTGTTTACAAGCATTTCCTGGGTTTCGATATAGTTCCCGCCTCGATCGTTGACATGCACATAAATCCTAGGAGGTTAAAGCACATTCTCAAAAATTTATCTAAAGATAGGGACTTCATAATAATAGATTCGGCCCCTGGTATTACTCACGAGGCTTTGGCTTCAATAGAAAGCTCGGATGAGGTCATACTCATAACGGGTCCTGAAATACCCTCGATAGTTGATATTCTGAGATCGAAAAATCTCGCTGAGGGCAAGAATAAGAAGATAATCGGGGTTGTCGTAAACAGAACAAGCAAGGAGGACTTTGAGGTGGGTCCGGAGCACGTGGAGGAAATCTTGGACTTGCCGGTAATAGCGAACATACCCGAACACAAAAAGGTGAGAGAATCAATCGCTATGAAAACCCCTGTCGTTACGTATTCCCCGAACTCCAAGGTCTCTCTTGAAATGAAGAGACTTGCCCACTTCCTCCTAGGGGAGGAATTACCTGAACCAGGATTCTGGCAGAGGTTCCTGTCGGTATTCAGGAGATGAATCTTTTTTAATCTGATAAAAAAGAAATAAATTAAGAAATAAAAAAATGTTTAAACATTCCATAACTCTAGCTGGTTATTCCTTACGTACAACTTCCGCAGTTGGTTTCTGCCGTGTTTGTTCTCCTTCCGCACCAGCAGTATCCTGTCTCGTAGTCTCCTGGAGGCTGAGCAGATGGAACGTTCAGGAAGTACGTTTCCCAGCAGTCTGTTTTGGTTGATTTATCGAGGTTAGTACAATCCTCCATTTCATCCCAGTTAGTGCTAAGAGCTGTTGCGGTATCGTTGTTTAACATATTCGACCCGTTATCTTCTGTGGAGTTCGAATTGTAGGTTACATTTGCTATACCTATCTCGTATGTCCCTGTCGTAAGGTTTGACCTGTTGCTTGCGTGCGTGAAGTTGACGTTAACCGTTGTCTCCGTTCCCAATGTTAGGTTGTAGCCTGAACCTCCGTTATCACCCTGTCCCCAGTTGCACGTTGCGTTGTTACCTCTTGTGTTCTGATCTGTTTCATTGAACGTTATGCCAGCAGTTATGCAGCTTGAGGCTGATATCGAGACCCAACCTCTGATCGTCACGTTCATTTTTGTCGTCCCTGTCTGCTGCTCGGCCGAATATACGGATGGGAATGAGCTGAAAATCACAAGCAGAATCCCCAAGAAAACCAGAGCCCCTAATAGGCTGATTTTACCCATCATAATTAACTATTTAGACCTTGGTATATAAATATTTTTAATATCTGACAAAATTTTTTACTACCAACGCGAACGTACATAGGTGAAACCTGCGTACTCCGAAACCATTCACTCCCTTTCTTCCATAACGTAGATGGTTGTGTTGTAAGTCTTCGGATCCTGGCCTGACGGAACCGTCAGCCAGAAATACAGGGTTGTGATGTTACTCGTCCCCGCCGGGACGTTCGACCTTATGAGCTGGTATGAAGTGGAAAGCTGAATGGTTTCTGAATTAGGCGATGTTGAATTGACTGTAACGTTCCCTATGCCTATGGTCGAACTTCCATTCACCAAATCCCCAGTCGCCCTTATCGAAACGTTCACCGTCCCACAAGCTGAATTTGACGAATCGGTTATGTTGTAATTCCCGTTGCCCACTGCTGAAACATTCGTGACATTCGGATCC
The DNA here is from genome assembly GCA_964346665.1 of uncultured archaeon. GTDB lineage: Archaea > Aenigmatarchaeota > Aenigmatarchaeia > QMZP01 > QMZT01 > JAZGEG01. The sequence goes on along the minus strand of CAYFVC010000050.1, from coordinate 2,327 downwards.
TGCTCACTGAAACGAATTCCTGCCGAAAGTTGCGAAGTCATGCTGAAATCCACATTACAGGTTGATTGCACAATCAACGTGTCCGTCTCCTCTGCGCTTTTGATTTGGTATGTTGTGTTGACCTTTATCTCGTAGTTGCCTGTTGTGCTCGAGGCGGTGTAAGTGTAGTTGTATTTTCCCTCGTTGTCTGTTCTCGGCAGGCTGTGGTTCGAAACGTAATAGTCCTTGGTTGAGTTGTATATCACGAGTATTTCGTCCGCTGAAAGACTTCGGTTGTAGATTCTTAATTCATCGATTGTGCCGTTGAAATAATAACCACTTCCAGTTACAGTCTCGTTATGGAACCCGGCCTGGTCATTCATCGAACCAATACTTATGTTTGCAGAATGCGCATACATCTTCCTCCCATCTCCGCTGTCAAATTCTGAACCATCCAGGTAACCCTTGAATTTATCAGTTCCTTCACTGTCTGTTCCGTTATCTAAAACGAATGCCACAAAATACCATGTGTTTACCGAGATTGTCGTGTTCAAGAAAGTACCTGTCCAGTTGCTCTGACCAGAATCGTTATTCCATCCACCCACAAATACTGTTCCATTATCAATATAGATGTTAAAACCACGTGCCGTTCCTCCTTCTTCGTAAAGTACCTGTCTGTTAGTAATGTTATTCGCATTGAACCATAGTAATGTTGTTCTATTGGCCCATGGTCCTCCTGTATTCAAATCATTTGTGTCTGCTACTGCAAAATAATCATCACTCCCGTCAAAATCATAGGCTCCGCCAAACTTTCCGCTCGAACTCCAGGTCGAGCAATTATCACCAGAGCAGGTTCCATTATTCCCGCGCTTGCTGAAGTCATAAACAAACATATCATTTTCTCCATATTCACTAGAGTTATCGAAGTGCATGTACAGGACCAAATCATCGTCTGGGTTGGTGTAATCTGTTGGTAGGCTTGCTTCGCTGTTTCCGTAGTACGCGTATATTGTTATGTTATCATTTCCTGTTAGGTTGACCCACACCCAGAATATTGTATTGCTGGAATTACATGTGCTTGTTTCCAAGGTGTATTGCAGTTCGTTCTCGTTGCTGTCTATGAAGCGCGTGTCTCCACAATCTGATTTCATTTTGCCTTCTGAGATGAAAGCTGTGGTTGAAAAATTTATCATTGTTATGGTGTTGTTAAGATTTGAGGATACCTGGGATTCTGTATTTGTATGTGTCCTGTATCCCCAAGAGGTGCTCCACCAGACTGTTGTGTTCTCAAGTACTCCTGTATTATCATTTTTGTAGTATAGAGAATCGTTCACGTAGATGTTCACCACATTGTTGGTAATGTTTGTTCCATCGCTCTCGTTCGCATGCCCGTATATGCTAACGTTCTCACTGATGTTGACCGGGTTTGGGTCAAGGTTAAGGGTTATGTTGATATAGTATTCTTCCACTATTAGTGTTTCACTGTCTTCTGCGCTCATTCCACTGTAGGTAGTGTTGACCTTTACGTTATAGTTTCCTACGCTTGGCGCTGTTAGTGTGTAGTTGTAATCTCCGTTTGAGTCTGTTTTTGTCAAGCTCTGGTTACTGAAATAGTGGTCTTGAGTTGAGTTGTATATCGCGAGGATTTCATCCTGCGAAAGACTTCGGTCGTAGATTCTAAATTCATCAATAAGTCCTGCGAAGGACTGTCCTGCTTCGTCAATTTCATCTCCGATAACTACCTTTACAGGATTTGTATTCCATGAATAGGAACTGTTTTCTGATTTGTTGATTCCGTTCAGGTAGAGAATGGTTTTGCTGCCGTCATAGGTTACAGCTACGAAGTGCCATTGATTATTCTCGTAAGGAGTTGCAGAAACTCTTGTATCCCAGTCATATGCGGGTGCCCACCCCCACACTGTGAAATTATCAGTACTTGCACCATCACTACCAACTTGGAAATTATTACCTACAGAACTATTACCAAAACCACCTATATTACGACGGACAGTAGTTAAGTCACTGGTTTTGAACCACGCAGTAATGCTCTTGGATATGTCACCTGAAGGTAATCCTGTTGGTGATGACACGAGAACGTAATCCCCGGTTCCATCTAATTGAAGTGCTCCTCCGTATCTACCTCCTGTGGTATTAATAAACTCCTCATCATTACCCATTGTCCCATTATTACCATTCTTACTAAAATCATAAATCAAAGTATCATTCTCTCCGTATTCACTTGAATTATCAAAGTGGAAATACAATTTTAAATCTTCATCCGAGTTCGTGTAATCTGTTGGTAGACTTGCTTCGCTGTTTCCGTAGTATGCGTATATTGTTATGTTATC
>CAYFVC010000049.1:0-4380 GCA_964346665.1 uncultured archaeon | reverse complement strand
TAGTGATGGCAGCGTAAACGGAAACGACGAAAACCACCCGCCCACAAAACCAGCGTTGTCAGGACCGGATTCTTGCACAGCTGGGTTATGGTGTACATCCACAGCGGTATCTGACGATGAGGATGAGGGAGACGAAATAACATACAAGTTTGAGTGGGGGGACGGGGCTAGTGCCACAACTGACCCTAAAGATCCAGGTGTTCCGGTAACCAAGACACATGTATACACTGAAGGTGGTATTACATATCACTTGAAAGTCACGGCAAAAGATAGTCATGGAGCAACAAATTCAAATAGCAAGTACATTGACGTTTATCCTGCTTGTTTCCCTGCAGGGACGAAGATACGAATGTCTGACGGTTCTTTGAAAAACATAGAGGATATCGGACTTGGGGATAAGGTCTTGTCTTTCAAAGGCGAGGAATTGATAGAAGGTGAGGTTAGCGAAGTTCACGATCCCCTGAAGGATTACGTTTACGCTCTAAAGACAGAAAACAGGGAGATCGAAGTCACAGGAGAGCACCCATTTTACGTAGGAAAGGGGAAATTCGTAAGGGTTGAGGAGTTGGAAATAGGGGATACTTTATACATTTTAAATGGAAATGAAATCACGCCTGAAATAATAAACAACAAGAAAATGCTTAACGAGTATGTTTACGTTTACAATTTCGAGGTGGGAGATTCAGGGACGTACTTTGCGGATGGGTTTGCTGTTCACAACAAAGCACCACCAGATCCAGAGATGTGATGAAATTTTGTTATAACATCAAGGCAATTTTATCTCGGAAAGAAGCGAAACGTACTTGTCCAGCCTTTTTATCTCCTTCTCAAGGTTCTCTATCGCCTTCAGAACGTCTTTCTTGTTCTTCCCTTCGAGCTTCCTTAACCTTTCCTTGCCCTGCTCAAATTCGATTAACGAATCGGAAATCCCCTTCTTCACGCGGATGAGGAATATCTTTTTCAGGGATTCGAGAAGGTCCCCGCTAAGTTCTATGTAGAGCTTCCGATCCCTAGGCTTCTTCACCTTCTTCACTATCCCTAATATCTCAAGCAAATCCATGCTGAGGGAGACCATGGAAACAGAATAACCTGTTTTATTCGCCATGTCTTGTAGAGATAACGATCCTCCTCCCACGATTAGCGATCCTATTATGTTCCCGTGTATTGGAGAGAAACCCATTGATCTCGCTAGCTCAGAAAAAGTGTTGAAAATTCTTTTCTCTATTTCCTGAATTTCCTTTGAATCCATACGCTTACCTGAGTTAATTTTATAAATTCCGATATTAATAATTAACTAAACATTTAAAACTTTTTAAAACTTTTAAATGATAAGATGCGAAGGAAGGAATCCCCTGAAGGTTATGCAAAGGAACTCCCGAGTAAAACTTTGTCTGTATGCCCTGAATGCCTGAAAATAATAGAAGCGCTCATATTAGAGGAAAAGGGTAAGGTCTTGATCAAGAAGAAATGCGACAAACACGGGGAGTTCCGAGACATTTACTGGGGTTCTGCTGAAATGTACAACAAAGCGAAGAGATTCGCTTACGATGGAAGGGGCGTTTCAAACCCGCACATAGACAAAAAAAACCTAGTCTGCCCAAAGGACTGCGGTCTTTGTTCTTTACACAAAAGTCACACAGCACTTGCGAACCTTGTCGTGACCAACCGCTGCGATCTGAACTGCTGGTATTGCTTCTTTTTCGCGAAAAGGGCAGGATACATTTACGAGCCCTCGCTTGAGGAGTTAAGGAAGGGCGTCAAGCTTCTTACGAATGAAAGACCTGTCCCCGGTAATGCCTTGCAGATAACAGGTGGCGAACCCTCCCTAAGGGATGACATAATAGACATAATAAAAATCTCAAAAGAGGAAGGGGTGGATCACGTTCAGTACAACACCAACGGCATACGCTTTTCCCAGGATCAGGAATTCGTTCGAAAAGTCAGGGAAGCCGGGGTGAACACCGTTTACCTTTCCTTCGACGGGGTAACGCCCAAAACCAATCCCAAGAATCACTGGGAAGTTCCCCATGTCCTTGAAAACGCAAGGAAGGCGGAGAATATGGGTATAGTTCTGGTTCCAACCATTATAAAATCGGTCAATGACCACGAAGTTGGGGATATCATAAGGTTCGGGTTCAGGAACATGGATGTCGTGAGGGGGGTGAATTACCAGCCAGTTTCGCTCGTTGGGAGAATGCCCAGGAAGGAGAGGGACAAATTCCGAATAACGATCCCCGATGTTATCCAGAAAATAGAGGAGCAGACCGAGGGCGAAATCTCTAAGGAGGATTTTTACCCGGTCCCGTCAATGAAGGCTATAACTGACTTTGTCGAATCCCTCGTGAAGAAACCGCAGTACTCGCTCTCGACTCACTTCGCATGTGGGATGGCAACGTACGTTTTCGAAGATGAAGGGAAGATGATCCCCATAACAAGATTCGTGGACATCGAAGGTTTATTCGAATATCTGGAGGAAAAAGCAGAAGAACTCCGTTCTGGAAAGAGCAGATACGTGATCGGATCGAAAATGCTTTTCAATCTAAACTCATTCATATACAGAAAACATGCTCCTAAGGATTTCTCCCTTGCGAAAATAATATACAATGCCCTCATGAAGCATGACTATCGATCGCTCGGGATTTTCCACCACCGCTCGCTTTTCATAGGGATGATGCATTTCATGGACTTGTACAATTACGATATTACCAGGGTTAAACGCTGCTGTATACATTACCTAACTCCCCAGGCGATCATCCCGTTCTGCGCGTTCAACGTTATACCGGAGTGGTATAGGGACAAGGTCCAGAACAAATACGGGATCTCGTTCAAGAAGTGGGAGAGCAATACTGGGAAAAAACTGAAATCGGATGTGTACAAAAGGGACGTGAAAGCCCTCGCTGATTCCGAGCTGTACAGGAAAACTTATGAGGGGTTTGCTAAATAATTTAAATAAGAATCTTTTCTAAAAATCATTATGAGAATCATAAAGATTACGGACGCCTTGAAGGATCTCGAAAGGGTAGCGCTAGCGAAGGCCATAAGGGAGGGAAAAATCCTGATTTACCCTACCGATACGCTCTACGGGATCGGGTGTAATGCGGAGAAAACGGAAAGCGTTGAAAGGATAATGAAAGCGAAAGAGAGGAATTCGGACAAACCCCTGTCGATCATCGCCCCCTCCAAGGAATGGATTTCGGAGAACACGAAGATAACGAGCGATTATGTCAAATTCGTCAACGATTTGCTTCCAGGTCCTTACACGGTGATTCTCAAGGCGAAAGCGAAAATGAAAATCCCGTTTGTGATTTCAAAGGAGGGGAAGATCGGAATACGAATCCCTAGAAACGAATTTTGCGATTTCATACGTTCGCAAGGCTTCCCGTTCGTAACTACTTCTGTTAACGTCTCTGAAAAGGAACCAGTTTTTTGGATAAAAGAGATCCCGGCCCGTATAATGACGATAGCTGATTACGTGATAGACGCCGGCGAAATCCACGGGCACGCTTCCAGGGTTTTTGACATAAGCGGGAGGAGACTGGAAATAATCAGATGGTAGAATGCTTGAAACAGGACTTTCTGGTTTTGATCTAGAGCTTGAGGATTTCGAGGTTAAGAAAATCTCGAAATTCGATAGGATATGGAAGATTGGGGAAGGGGGAAGCATAAGCTCGACACCTATCATTACCGAGGATACGATATATTTTGGTGCGAATGATAACTACATGTACGCCCTCTGGAGAAAGAACGGGAAAGCAAGATGGAAATTCAAGGCGAACGGGAAACTTACCTTTGGCCAGATTCTTGATGAGGGTGTCATATACTTAGGTTGTTATGAAGGAGGTTTCTACGCTATTGATGCGGAAACAGGCAAACAGATGTGGTTTTTCAAGGCAGGCGATCAGATAATGAGTATTCCATGCACCTATCAGAATTTCGTATATTTCGGTTCCAAGGACGGATATCTTTATTGCCTTGACAAGAAAACAGGTAAAGAAGTCTGGAAATTCAAGACTGGTGATTGGGTATCCTCTTCACCTACTTTATACAGGAAAAGCGTTCTGATCGGCTCATTTGACGGGTATTTTTACCAGGTGGACGCGAAAACGGGGAAGGAAGTGTGGCGTTTCAAAACAGGAGGGGAGATATTCAATGCATACCCTTTCACAATAGACGGGAATATCGTTTACGTCGCTTCTTTCGACAACTACCTTTACTCAATAGATCTGAAAAAGAAAAAGGTAATATGGAGATTCGCGACCGGTAAATTCGGCAATGCAGGAGTACCTGCTGTCACAAAGGATACGGTTTACCACGGTTCAAGGGACGGGATTTTGTATGCAATAGACAAGAGAACAGGTCAGGAAAAATGGAGGTTCAGGA
>CAYFVC010000048.1:0-3766 GCA_964346665.1 uncultured archaeon | reverse complement strand
TTTTGAAATGTTACCTAGATACTGTGCATAGTCTCCATATTTTTCAACTTTTTTAAGCAAATCTTGAATAAATTTTTTTTCATAACGATAATTTGCGTAACCTGCATGTGCTATCATATAACAGTGTCCTTTAGAATTAAAACCTTGACGAAGTTTAGGATTAGAGTATACAAAAAGCTGTTCCCTAGTGAATTCTGGAACACTGGCTTCTTCTAAAGTAGGTAATCCAATAATAGGAACATGCATACACAATTTTAAAAAATCCCTTCTTTTCATTTTATCATTTTATGATTAGGGGTTAATTTTTTATTCTATACAGAAGCCCCTACCTAGGGAAAAAATAGATCACTATGAGCAGAATGATCCCGAAAACGAACAGTGGAACGCCCACCCACATGTTCTCGCTTCCCGAACCGAGAAGGAGGAATCCCACTAAAAATCCGACTACTATGAATATGATCGCTATCATGGTGAGCCAGTAACCGCTCACGATCCCGAACCAGTAAAGACCCAGGAATACGAGAAAGAGTATCACAACACCAAGAACCGAATATTTCACCATACTTTATATATCTGGACGTTGTTTTAAAAAATTATTTCTCATCCCTCTCGAAGTAAACCTTCACTTTCTTCTTTTCGAAGTCTAACAAGCCCTTCGGCTTGAACTTCTTTGGGATTCCCATTCGGACTTTCGAAGCCCCGACCTCTTTCGAAATCCATGCCCTGGATTTTTCAATGGTTTTCCCGGTTTTCTTGTCCGTCCCTAACCAGAGCTCGATCTTCTCCTTAACGTTCAGCCTTTCCTTTTTCCTGAGAACCTGGATGGACCTAACGAGCTCCCTGAGGAACGCCTTATCCTTCATAACTTCTCCGAACGCGATTTCTCCCTTTTCGAATGATTTTTTCTTGTACTTTTTAGGAATGCTTTTCACGAAAGAAACCTTTTCCACGTTAGCCATTGTTTTCAAAATATTTTCCAGATCCCTGAGGAATGATCCCGTTTCCTTGTCTTTCGGCTTTATGAGAAGTTCCGAAACAGGCCATCGGAGTTTAACCTTGAGCTTCTGACGCAGCGAATTAGATGTTTCTATCACATTCTTCGCTAACACCATCCCCTCCTCGAGTTTCTTGTCGATCAATCCGCTATCCGCCTTAGGCCAAGAACACAAGTGAATGGAATTCGGCCTCCTTTTCGAGAAGAACAGTTTCTGGTAGATCTTTTCAGTTATGAAAGGCGTGGTAGGAGCAAGCAATCTCGTGAGGTTTTCAAGAACGTAAAGCAAAGTGAACTGAGCGGACTCCTTGTCTTTCCCTGAATACCAGGGAGAAAGCCTGTCCCTCACGATTTTTATGTACCACCTCGAGAAATCATTCAGTATGAAATCCTCGAAATTCCTTGCCATGTGATGGAGGTTGAAATCCTCGAGATCATTTGTTACGCTTTCTATCATAGAATTTATCCTGGATATTATCCACTTGTCTTCCAACTCGAGCTTTTTGAACTTTTCCTTCTTTTCGATAAGTTTCGGGTCGGAGTAGTTCTCAGCGAACACGCTTGTATTCCAGAGCACGTCCAGAACCCTTCTAAGCTCTTTCGCGATCTTCATCGAGAACAATTGCGTATCCCAGGGAGCAACAGACCAGCAATGATAAAAACGAATGAGATCGGATTCAACTGCTTTTAACGCGTCCTCAGCGTATATCACATTCCCCAAGGATTTCGACATTTTCTCTCCTTTATCGTCCAAAGTCCACCCCGTCATAGCGACCGCCTCGAAAGGGCTGATATCAAAGGTAGAAACCCCGCAGAACATCAAGGCGTAAAACCATCCCCTTATGTGGTCCTGACCTTCGCAGACAATATCCGTTGGCCAGAGGTTTTCGAACAATTTTTTGTTTTTAAAGGGGTATCCCAAAGAAGCCCACGGAGAAATTCCTGAATCAAACCATACGTTCATGGTGTCCGCTACTCTACTCATACTCTTCCCGCATTCAGAACACCTCAAATGGATTTTGTCCACCGTGTTTTTATGTAAATCAACATCTTCTTTTACTTTCTCTATCGCCTTCTCTTTCAATTCCTTCCTTGAGCCTATCACGTTCTTGTAACCGCAGGAGTCGCAGATCCAAATAGGTAAAGGAATTCCCCAGAATCTCTGGACGGAAACCGCCCAGTCTATCGCCCCCTCTATCCAGTTATGGAAGCGTTCCCTAGCGAATTCAGGCAACCACTTCACCCGCTTGTTCTCCTTCAGCATGGTGTCCTTTATCATGTCTATCGTGAAAAACCATTGCTTGCTCAGCCTGAAGAGCAAAGGGGCCTTACATCTCCAGCAGAGAGGATAAGAGTGCGTTATTTTTACGGCTTTGAGGAGATTCCCCCTTTCCTCAAGATAGTCTATTATTTTGGGATCAGCATCCTTCACGTACATCCCTGCGAACTCTCCCGCCTCTTCCGTGAGCCTCCCTTCATCATCCACGGGCGATACCTTCGGAAGCTTGTAATGCTCCCCCACACGGAAATCACTCTCTCCGTGCCCTGGTGCGGTATGCACTGCCCCGCTCCCCGATTCCATTGTCACGAAATCCTCGACATTCTCCTCTCCCTTTGTTATGGTCTTTTTCGAAAGGACCTTCCCTGAAACCCCTTTCTTGAACAAGGGAATCGAAAGGATTATCTGGTGCGCGTTTTTTCCCTTCCTCAGCTCCTCCTGCAAGGGGATTCTCATAACAGGTTCGTACCTCATACCAGCGAGTTTCCTTCCTTTGAACTTTTCAACCACCTTGTAGTTCTCAATTCCAATTTCCTCGAACGTTTCCTTCAAACGTTTTTGTGCTAGGATGTAGTATTCGCCCCTCACCTTGACTTTAACATACGTTTCGTTCGGATGAACCGCTATCGCCACATTCGCGGGGAGTGTCCATGGTGTGGTAGTCCATATCAGAATGGAGGTGAAGTCTTGACCGAGAATCGGGTATTTCACGTATATCGAATAATCGCTCACATCCTTGTAAGAATCCGTGACCTCATATCCAGCGAGAGTGGTCTCGCAATGGGGACACCAGTACACGGGTTTCTCCCCCTCAACTAGCATGCCTTTCTCCCATAATTTCTTTACAGTCCACCATCCGGATTCAAGGTAATAATTTTTGTAGGTCATGTAAGGGTCTAACCACCCTCTCCATGCCCCTAACTTTTTGTACGTATCCATCCAGATATCCTTATTCCCTTCCGCGAGTTTCTTGCACTCCTCTATGAACTTGTCTATCCCGATCTTTTCAATAATCTCCTTTTTCGATTTTATCCCGAGCTTCTTTTCAACAGCGTGCTCGATTGGGAGACCACCGCAATCGAACCCGGGCTGCCACCAGGATTGATAACCTTGCATGGTCCGGAACTTCGACCATATATCCTTGGTGGTGGTCGTTTTGATATGACCAACATGAGGAACCCCGTTCACGTACGGAGGACCGTCCAGAAGGAAGAACTTCTTCTTTTTGGTATCGAATTTCACGATCTGGTCAGGTATTCTGTTCTTTATCCAAAACTTCAGAATTTCCTCCTGTATTCGAAATGGTTCGTACTTCTCCATCCACGACACCTGCCAATATTAAATAATTTATGAAAAGCCCAAATTTAAATTAAACTTTGGCCAAAAGAAATAAAAACTTACTCTAATAAATCTACCCATCCTAAAATAAATCATGGATTTCGAAAAGCTCGGCTTGGTTGTCATAATTATCCTGGCGGGGTTCGCCTTGTTTA